>JAQWGO010000009.1 GCA_029238175.1 Henriciella sp.
GATATGATCCGTTCAGCCCTTGCCGCTCTGGTACTTGGCGCGTCTCTTTCTGCTCCTGCATTTGCAGATACAAAAGACCCTACAGATGTTCTCGGCTCGTGGAGTTTTCAAACCAAACCCTACCGCAGCGGACAATGCCTAATGACGGGTACGATGCGTCTGACCAGTCACCCGGCCGAAGGTAAGTATAATTGCGAACTTACCGCCGTCGAAGTGTGCTCAATGTGGGGCCGTTCAGTTGTGCTACAACAGTGCCAAGCCAGCCGGTTCGGAAATCAAGTGTCAGTCCGCTCGCAGATCTCGCAGATGCTGGAACAGAAAACTGAAGGCCTAATTTATGTGCCGGACAATTTCACACTGACCATCCAAGACGCCAGCCGCATGTGGGGCGCACTCGTTTCCGCTGCGACCGCCCCGGTGGAGTTCCGTCGCTCAGAGGACGGCATCTCTTAATGTCTATATCTCGCGCTCTTTCAGCCATCGCCCTTGCGGCGATCCTTGTTCCACCCGCCAGCGCCGCTGAGCCGGGCATTAACATTGCTGGCCAATGGACGTTTACGGCGAACCTTCAGCTGAACTGTGACTTCGGTGGCACCGCTCATCTCACCAAAACCGCAGACAACAAATACAAAGTAGAGCTCACCGCCCAACAAAGCTGTCCATCACTGGAAGAAGACTATCTCGTTCGCCAAGACTGCGTTGCCAATCAGTTTGGCAATCAACTCTCTGTCCGCTGCACGATAGCCGAATTCATCAATGGCTTTGAGAGCGAGTTTTACTATCCAGACAATTTCACGCTGACCATCGCTTCAGGCAAGCGTATGCACGGCGCACTGGTCAGTTCGGGTAATGCGAACCCTGCCGAGTGGAAACGCTCCGAAGGGGGCATTTCGTGACATCCCTTTCAGGGCCTATGCCCGAAACATTTACCGCAACTGCTCCGGCAGGTGACGCCCGCATTCTGATTGTTGGGGCCGGACTTGCAGGCCTGTTCTTAGCCCTCCGCCTTGCCCCGCGAAAATGTACGATCATCTCACCTGCTCCACTAGGTCAGGCGGCGTCTTCAGCTTGGGCACAAGGCGGCCTCGCTGCTGCGCTCGACCCAAAAGACAGCCCAGAGCAGCACGCCGATGATACGGTTGCTGCGGGCGCGGGCCTCGTAAACCCCGCCATCGCGCGCTTAATCGCCGAAGAAGGCCCCGCCCGCGTTCGTGACCTTATCGCCCTTGGCGTTCCATTCGATCGCACGCCAGATGGCAAACTCGCACTTAGCCTTGAAGCCGCCCACTCTCGCCCCCGTGTCGCACGTGTTGCTGGCGACTTGGCGGGTAAGGCAATCATGGGCGCGCTAACCGCTGCTGTGCGTGCATCAAGTCATATAGAGCTAATCGAGCACGCCAAAGCCGTCGGCCTTCTACAGGATACCAACGGTCAGATTGCCGGAGCGATCCTAAAAGACCGTCGCGGCCGCATCTCGACATTCACCAGCCCTGAAACCGTTCTTTGCACGGGCGGTTCAGGCGGCCTGTTCCGGGTCACAACCAACCCACCTCAGGCCCGCGGCGACGCCCTCGCACTGGCCTATGGTGCTGGTGCTGTCATCGCTGACCCAGAATTCGTTCAATTCCACCCCACTGCAATGGATGTCGGCCTAGACCCGTCACCCCTCGCAACCGAGGCGCTACGCGGCGAAGGCGCAAACCTCATCGGCGCCGACGGGGAAAGCTTTATGACCCGCTACCACCCAAAGGCAGAACTTGCGCCGCGTGATGAGGTGGCCCGCGCTATCCACACTGAAATCGCTGCGGGCCGCAAAGTCTACCTCGATACGCGCGACGCAATTGGTGATAAAATCAAGGATCACTTCCCAACCGTGTTTGCTGCCTGCATGGCCGCAGGAATTGACCCCCGCATTGCCCCCATCCCGGTTGCGCCTGCAATGCACTACCATATGGGCGGCATCCTTGCTGACATCTGGGGACGTTCCATCCTAAACGGTCTCAGTGTCTGCGGCGAATGCGCTAGTACAGGTGCTCACGGCGCAAACCGACTCGCCTCCAACTCCCTACTTGAAGCGGTTGTTATGGCGGCACGTATCGCCGACCGCCTTTGCGATAGCGATATCAAACCAGCCAAAGAAAGCGCTGGCGACGTTCCCGCAGACCTTCCTGATGAAGCCTTACAAACCCTACGCGAAGATATGGCCGCCAAATGCGGCGTCGTCAGAGATGCCACCAATCTCAGCTCACTAATCGAAAGCATCGACCGCTTGGAAGCAGAGCACGGCCCAGCCCGCGCCTTAGTCGCCGCACGCCTGATCGCCAGCAACGCCCTTGCCCGCGAAGAAAGCCGCGGCGGACACTTCCGCTCAGATTATCAAGACACATTACAGACCGCGACGCGCACTTACGCGCGCCTACACGCCCCAGACTTGGAGCCAGCCAAATGACCTTCATCGCACCGCCGCCACTTCCAGATATTATCCTCGATCCAATTGTTCGCCTCGGCCTTGCCGAAGACCTTGGCCGTGCTGGCGATCTTACAACGGACGCAACCATCAAACCCGGCACGCGGCTGACGGCCCACATTCAGGCCCGGAAGACCGGAATTCTCGCAGGCATGGACGCCGCGACTTATGCCCTCAAACTCGTCGATGCAGACGTCAAGCTCGACCAACGCATCCATGATGGCGACAAGATTATGCCGGGTGACACGATCGCTATGATGACGGGCGCAGCGCGCTCAATCCTAATCGCTGAGCGCACAATGCTGAACTTTCTAGGCCGCCTATCGGGGATCGCAACACTGACAAACGCATTCGCGGCGAAGATGGAACACACTAAAGCAAAGATCGTTTGCACGCGCAAAACCACACCGGGACACCGCGCCGTTGAAAAGCGCGCCGTGCGCTGCGGCGGCGGCACATCACACCGTTACGGTCTCGACGATGCGATACTTATCAAAGACAATCACATCGCCGCCTGTGGCTCAATTGCTGAAGCGCTGCAGCGTGCGCATGCCTATGCAGGCCACCTTCGCATGATCGAGATCGAAGTCGATACGCTGGACCAACTCAAAGAAGCTCTAGCACACAAACCCCACGCAGTGCTGCTCGACAATATGGAACCACCGCTCCTACGTGAAGCGATTGGAATTATTGACGGGCGTTGCCTCGCCGAAGCCAGCGGCGGTATCACGCTTGATACCGTTGCTGCGAAAGCTGAGACCGGGGTCGATTATATCTCTTCAGGCGCGCTCACTCACTCTGCGATAAATCTTGACGTCGGCCTCGATATCCTCTGACCTAAGAAAAATATATAATTTCTGGAGGAAACTATGGGCGAAGCAAGCGGACGAAAGAGTATTTTCATAACCGGGGCAGCCTCTGGTATCGGCGCTGAAACAGCGCGCCATTTCTCTAAAAAGGGTTGGTTCTGCGGTCTCTATGATATCGATGAAGCTGGCATGCGCGCCGTAGAGGCTGATATCGGCGCTAAAAACTGCCATATTGCCAAACTGGACGTCACCAAACGCGAAGACTGGGCCAGCGCCACGGCAGGCTTTTCTGAGGCCACTGAAGGCCGCATGAATGTCCTCTTCAATAATGCGGGGATTGGCCGTCATGGCTGGCTCGAAGACATCCCCCAAGACGAGTCAGACCTCGTAATCGACATCAATGTGAAAGGCGTCATTAACGGCGTCTATGCCGCGCTACCTCTCCTGAAACAAACGCCTAACGCCCGTATCGTGAATACAGCCTCAACCGCAGGGATTGTTGGCTCGCCGCGGCTTGCGGTCTATTCCGCGTCAAAGTTCGCTGTGCGCGGCCTGACTGAAGCGCTTGATGTTGAACTGTCCGGTCTCGGCATCCGTTGCACGACCCTCATGCCTTGGTTCATCGACACACCTATTCTTGATATGGGTCTTACCGAAGGCGCCAATGTCAAAATGAGTGATCAACTCAAAGAAGATGATATGGAAGTCTACCCCGTCTCAGTTGCGGCTGAGGCAGCATGGGACGCTGCACATGGCAAAGACGTGCACTACATGGCCGGCAAACGCGCGAAGCAGGCAAAATTCGCCGCTCGCTTCATGCCGGGCCGTTTAAAGAAACAGATTTTAAGTGGGCTACCCCCGCGCGACTAAGCGGCAGGTTCGTTTATTGCGTTCCTGCACCGCTTGCAGGCGCAGCTGCCTTAAGCGCACTTAGCGACGCCGAATTCAAGTCTGTTTCTGTCGCAACTGTCGTCAGAACTTTCGTCTTAGACTCCGCACCAGCGGCAGCGGGGGCAATTGCTCTCATACCCGTCCGGCGCTGGGCCAAACGACGGTTTTGACGCGCGGTTGCAACAGACCACTCACTACCGCGTGGAAAACGATAGAAGATGTGGGTCCCGATTTTCTCAGTTTTGATCAGACCAGAATTCCAAACCGGGTTCACATAAGTCGCGTGATAATGCGTTGCGCCGCCCGTTTTCTTCTCATTCAATCCCATCACAACGTGCGCTGCGATTGTTTGAGCTTTGTCCCAACGGCTACCATATGGCTTGCGGTTCAGCGCGCCATCACACGTGAATGTAAACTGGCAGCCCGTCGTACGGGTTGCGCCTTGATAGACCACATCGCAAACCGTGTTCGGATAACGGTGATCTTTAACGCGGTTCATAATAACTTCTGCGACGCCGAGCTGACCTGACGTCCGCTCACTGCGAGCTTCGTAATAAATCGCTGTAGCCAAGCACTGCGTCTGGGCCAGCATATTTTCTGCATCGACCCGGCGCGGCACTTCAATTTCGGTCAAGCTAGAGATCGCGGCGCGATCACGCTCCATAGAGGCAAAGCGGTCCAGTGCATTTTCAGGATTGCGCTCTAGGGAATACTCCACCGTCCGCAACCATTCGTGCTGCAACAAAGCAGACGCGCGTTGGTCGGCACGTACAGTTTCGCCAGCGTCTGCCGCTGAAGCGAGTTGAATGCTGCGATCACGGAATTCTTCGGCAATTTGGCGATCAGAATTCACATCTGACAAAATAGGCATACCCACAACCACCATGCCAAAGCATGCGGCCGTCAATCCACCGCGGCCCATAAGTTGCTTTTGGCGCGCTGTGTTCTGCGATCTCCACCAGCGCGTGACACGCGCAAGAGGTGATGCACCCTGATGGGCCTTATTGGTAAAATCCGTCATGATCGTCTTTTCCCACCGACTTGCTTGGGCTTAGCCTTCTGCAAGTATCGAACCTATTTCTATGCCAAGCTTCTGTTTTCGATGCTTTGGCGTTTATCTCTTCAGCGCTGCATATTTGCCTAAACACTAGAAAATCAATTCTAGTCAGCCCTCGCGGGCCCACATTTCCTTATATTCATACAGGCTGAATCTGAGGTGAATCTCACCGGAATCGGTCAAATTTGGTGCTAAACACCGATATTCATTACAGTTTCAAAACACTTGCCAATGAGAACAAATCAAGATCAAGCGTGACGAGCGTTGCAAAAATAACACGGTTTTCGTGCGCCCGCGAACATTACGACCGCCTTCAAATTGCCGATTTCAGCGATTCTCACTTGGCTTTTAGCACCGCGTGCGCCGCCGCAAGACGCGCAATCGGCACGCGGTACGGTGAACAAGATACGTAATCGAGACCGATATTGTGGCAGAAGATCACTGAAGCTGGGTCGCCGCCATGCTCACCGCAAATCCCAAGCTTAATGTCACTACGCGTTGCACGGCCGCGTTTGGCTGCCATCTTGACCAGCTCTCCGACGCCTTCTTGGTCAATCGTCACGAACGGGTCTTTCTCATAGATGCCCTGATCTTCATACGAACCGAGGAACCGGCCCGCATCGTCACGTGAAATGCCCAGCGTCGTTTGTGTCAGGTCATTGGTCCCAAACGAAAAGAACTCAGCCGTCTCCGCAATCTCGCCAGCCTTCAGCGCCGCACGCGGTAGCTCAATCATTGTGCCAACCAGATATTCCAGCTCCATACCGGTCTCTGCGAACACTTCCTTTGCCGCGCTGTCGACGACAACTTTCAAAATATCCAATTCTTTGCGTGTCCCCACCAGCGGGATCATAATCTCAGGGATTGGCTTAGAACCCGTCTCTTTGGCAACAATTATAGCGGCTTCAAAGATAGCCCGCGCCTGCATCTTATAAATTTCAGGATACGTAATACCCAACCGGCACCCGCGATGCCCCAGCATCGGGTTACTCTCATGCAAAGCATCTGCTTGCGCTTTAAGCGTTTTGATATCAACGCCAGCAGACGCAGCAACTTCAGCCATCTCCGCGTCCGAATGCGGCATGAACTCATGCAGTGGCGGATCAAGCAAACGGATCGTCGCTGGCAAATCGCCCATAAGCCGGAAGATCTCAACAAAGTCAGAGCGCTGCATTGGCAGCAGCTTTGCCAGCGCGGCCTCCCGGCCCGCCTTATTCCCCGCTAGGATCATTGACCGCACGACTGGAATACGCTCGGCATCAAAGAACATGTGCTCGGTCCGGCAAAGGCCGATGCCTTCCGCGCCAAATTCGATCGCGACTTTCACATCAGCAGGGGTCTCAGCATTCGTGCGAATCTTAAGCTTACGGCTCTTATCCGCCCACTCCATCAAGAGACCAAAGTCGCCAGACAAATCAGGCTGCTGCATCTCAACTTCGCCAAGCAGCACTTCGCCTTCAGCGCCATCAACCGTAATGATCGCACCCTTCTTAATCTCGCGTCCGCCAATCCGAAACACACCCGCCTCAATATCAATCTGCAGGCCACCAGCGCCGCAAACACAAGGTCGGCCCATACCGCGCGCCACAACGGCAGCGTGCGATGTCATACCGCCGCGCGCAGTCACAACCGCCCGCGCCGCATGCATGCCATGAATATCTTCCGGGCTTGTCTCAACCCGCATCAGGATGACGGCGCGGCCAGCTTCGGCAAGATGCGCGGCCTCATCACTATCAAAGACAACCTGACCAACCGCCGCGCCCGGGCTCGCTGGCAGGCCTTTGATAATCACATCTCGGCTCGCATTCGGTGAAATCGTGGGGTGCAGCAACTGATCCAGCTGCGATGGCTCCAACCGTAAAACCGCTTCATTCTGCGTGATCAGCCCCTCTTGCGCCATATCGACGGCAATCTTTAGCGACGCAGCGGCAGTCCGCTTCCCGTTCCGCGTTTGCAGCATGTAGAGCACGTTATCTTCAACCGTGAACTCAATATCCTGCATGTCGCGATAATGGGCTTCAAGCGTATTCGCCACGCCAACCAATTGCTTATAAACCGCAGGCATAACCTCTTCCAGCGGCAGTTCGTCAGACTTCAACTCATCAGCGCGCGCCCGGCTAATCGGTGCTGGCGTGCGGATACCCGCAACCACATCTTCGCCCTGCGCGTTCACAAGGAACTCACCATAGAATGTGTTCTCGCCCGTCGACGGATCACGCGTAAACGCAACGCCCGTCGCCGAAGTGTCACCCATATTGCCGAACACCATAGACTGAACATTCACCGCTGTGCCCCATTCAGCAGGGATATCATTTAACTTGCGGTACAGGATCGCGCGGTCATTCATCCACGACCCAAACACAGCCCCAATCGCGCCCCACAATTGCTCGCGCGGGTCATCCGGGAATGGCTTGCCTAGCTTATTGTGAACCGCCTGCTTGTACTGACCGACAATATCTTTCCAGTCGGCAGCTTCCATCTCTGTATCAAGCTCGAAGCCCTGCGCGTCTTTGTAATCGTCCAGAATATACTCAAACGTATCGTGCCCAAGGCCCATCACGACATTCGAATACATCTGAATGAAGCGGCGATAGCTGTCATAAGCGAAACGCTCACCAGCCTTGGCCGACAATCCCTGAACCGAGGTTTCAGAAAGGCCAAGGTTCAAAACCGTATCCATCATGCCCGGCATAGACGCCCGCGCGCCCGAACGAACCGAAACCAAAAGCGGGTTAGCCGCGTCCCCGAAAACTTTACCCGTTTTCACTTCTAATGCTGTCAGCGCAGCATCAACCTGCGCCTTCAATCCATCAGGATACGCCTCATCCAAATCGTAATAGGCATTACAAACATCAGTCGTCAGTGTGAACCCCGGTGGCACGGGCAATCCAAGCCGCGCCATCTCCGCTAAGTTCGCGCCTTTGCCTCCCAAAAGGTTCTTAAGCGCTTGACCACCATCAGAGTTGCCGCCCCCAAACGAATAAACCCATTTCACGTTTGGATTTGTCGCATCAACCATGGCTCGCACTCCTCAATAGACAAGCAAGGGCCGCCCCGCCCTCATCTCATTAACTGCGATGGTAAGCGTCACGAATAGCGCTCAGAATCAAGAGGGCATTTTCGCTGATTACGCTGTCACGGGCCGAACCGCCCGATTTACAGCCCCCCTAAACCGCATGGCGCAAAAAATTGTTGCTGCACCGCAACATTCGAATCGCCTGAAATGTTTTGAAAACGACCGCTATTGTCCGATATGCTGTTTCACAAAGCGATCCATTGCTTCCAAGGTCGTTCTTCGCGTCTCACTCTCTGAAAGCCAGTGATCTTCACCCTCAAGACGAATAAGTTCAACAGGCTTATCAGCGCGCCTTAGCGCGTTACGCATTGTGACGCTCTGGCGCATCGGAACGACCGTATCATCTTCGCCATGGATAATCAGAACCGGGGATTGTAAATTCGCCGCAAATTTCGCGGGCGAAATCGCATTCAGCTTCTTGTTTCGTGCGTCTCCATCGGCCATGCGTTCTTCCCAATAGCTCGTGACCCAGCTGCTTCGGCCATAGTCTTCGCGTGACTCAGATATCATCATGGCCAAGTCACTAACCGGAGCAATTGCAACGACGCACTTGTATAATTCAGGCGTAAACGCCCCACCCGCCAATGCCGAATATCCTCCATAGCTTGCGCCAACTATGCAAACACGATCGGGATCTGCCAAACCCTCAGCAATAAGGGTTTTCACACCATCGGTGACATCATCCTGCATCTTGCCACCCCACTCGCCATTCCCGGCGAGCGTGAATTGAGTGCCATAACCTGACGACCCTCGAAAATTCGGCTGTAAGACCAAATACCCTCGGTTCGCAAAATACTGCGCCATCCAGTCGAACCTTGCATTATCATAGGATTCAGGGCCACCATGCGGCATCACAATCAACGGCAAATTGGTCACTGTCGCAACATCTGCGGTTGGGGGCAGTGTAACAATTGAAGGGATCGGTAAACCGTCGCGTGCAGCATAACTAAAAGCTAGAATTTGCCCCACCGCATCAGCAGGAATGTCTGGCCGACTGTCGCCTAATCGCAACGTCTTTTTGCTCGCCCGATCATAATGAATGTACATTCCCGAACTTGTATCACCCTCAATTTTCAAGAGCAGGTTTTGCCAATCACCAGACCAGTCAACCAAGCTAACCGTCGACCCGGGAGATGCCTCAACAATACCAGCTATGTCTCTATTCAGAGCCTCGTCGAAAAATTCATAGCTAGGATAAGCCCCTGAATACTGAACGCCTCTCACAATACGATTAGCGTCACTGAAGATGCGATCAATATCCGCGTCGTCGCGCGACAAGATTGGAGCAGACAGGTCGCCATCAAAACTCAGCGTCCGAATCTGCTCATAACCGCCGCGAGACATCACGACCAAAGCTTCCTGATCAGGCATAACGCCCAATACCCCCAGCGGCGGAAGCTCCACATCCTTCTGTTCGTAAATTTTCGTATTTTTGCCGCCAACATCAGTGAAAATCCGAAACGTGTTGCGTTCGTCCGAAAAATCGACGCGCGCTAAGAGCTTGCCGTCTTCTGATATAACGAAATCACGCGTGTTGTTGCCGCCGCGATTAGAAATACGACCGCGGCCACTTTTAAGATCGACCCGAAAGACGTGGTACTCTGGATCAGCGAAATCGCTATTCGCCCAATATCCCGGCATCAGGATTTCGCCTTCGGCTGGATCATGCCCAATGATCTTTCCAAGTCCTGTCTGGACGGGCCACATTCCTTTTGTATCCTTGAGCAATTCCCGAACCTTCATGGTCTCAAGATTGAGAGAGAAAGCCCCCGAATACTCTACACGTCCAAAAAACCCCTCCGCGCGCGTCGCCTGAGAGGTTTGCAGTATAACAAAGTCATCACCTGCGAAGTCCACGCCGCGCACTTGCGAGTCGCCGGTGCCTACTGCTTTCGGCTCACCGCCATCAAGATCATAAACCGCAACCCGTGTTCCACCCTCGGCTTCCAGCACCATCGCAACTTTGCGACCGCTATCGGAAATTGCGGCATGACGAATCTCGGGCAGATTACCATATGCTTCAATCGGCGGCTGAACCTGTCCCAGAGCTGGAACAGCAAACATTGCCGTCAAACTTAACACTTGAAAAAACTTGAACATAGTAACTCCCCGGAACTCAAGGTGAAGTTAGACAGAATTCAAGTCTTACGTAAACAGCGACAAATCGGAATATTTTGAAATTTGCTATCGACCCAACAAAGATCGGACTTATGCAATCCCGAACAGCGCTTCGCTTTCGGCTAACATGGCCTGACCGCCTTGCGTTACGCTAGCGACGGCGCCCGGCGCGCTGGCCAAAGACGTCTCTGCGTAAAAGCCTGCGAGCGCCGTCATTCGCCCTCGCGTCTGGCCATCGCTGCTGCGCGCTTCAACCGCGCCCTTGGTCAGGAAATGCCCCCCAATCACGTCACCCGCCAGCGCCAGATAGGCCGTCGCGCCTGACAAAGCGACATCACGGTCTTCTATCATCATGCGCTTCATCCAATCTGTGGCCTCACTGAGCGCTTTGTTCGCAGCGTTCAATCTGTCAGCGATTTGCACCAATCCCGGATCATTCGTTTCGCGCGCCGAACGCGCGGTCGCTTCAATTTCAGCCAGCATCGATGTCATCGCCGCGCCGCCAGCCATGGACAATTTCCGCCCCGCCAGATCAATCGCCTGGATCCCGTTCGTGCCTTCATAGATCGGGGCAATTCGCGCATCCCGGTACAGCTGCGCCGCCAAAGTCTCGTTCATGAACCCCATGCCGCCATGAACTTGCACGCCAAGGCTTGCGACCTCAACGCCCATATCGGTCGACCATGCCTTTGCGATCGGCGTCAACAATTCCTCGCGCAGCTTTGCCGCGTCTCGTTGTTCTTGTGTCTCGCCAACTTCAGCCAAATCCGCCGCGACACCGCAAGCATAGCAAATTGCCCGCGATGCCATAACTTTCGCCCGCATCGTGGTCAGCATGCGGCGAACGTCTGCGTGGTGCAGGATCGGCGCAGCGCCTTGAACGCCGGCAACTTTACCCTGCTTACGTTCCTGCGCGTAATCGAATGCGGTTTGCCAAGCGGCCTCCCCGACGCCGACGCCCTCAAGACCAACATTCAGCCGGGCTGAGTTCATCATCGTGAACATACAGGCAAGGCCTTTATTCTCTTCACCGATCAGCCAACCTGTTGCTTGCGTATATTCCATCACACATGTCGGTGAGGCATGAATGCCAACCTTTTGTTCTAGCCCGATGCACTTAACGCCGTTTTGCTCACCAAGGCTGCCATCGTCTCCAACCATAATCTTGGGTACGATAAACAGTGACACGCCGCGTGATCCTTCTGGCGCATCCGGTAAACGCGCCAGCACAAGGTGGATGATGTTCTCAGCAACGTCGTGATCGCCCCACGTGATGTAAATCTTCTGACCGCTAATCGCGTAAGACCCATCTCCGTTTGGAACGGCTTTTGTTTTCAATGCTCCAACATCTGACCCGGCTTGCGGCTCAGTCAGGTTCATTGTCCCGGTCCATTCAGCGCTCACCAGTTTCGGCAAGTATTTGGCCTTTTGATCGTCTGTCCCGTGCGCCAACAGCGCCTCAATCGCGCCAAAACTCAACATCGGGCACAGCGCGAACGCCATATTCGCACCGTGGAACATTTCCATCACCGCTAATCCCAAAACCTTCGGCAGGCCCTGACCGCCCCATTCTTCCGGCGCAGATAACCCCATCCAGCCGCCATCACGGAATGCGGCATATGCGTCAGCGAAACCCGGCGCAGCTTTAACGCCGCTCGCCTCTAGCACCGCTCCGGCTTTATCACCTGTCTGATTCAGCGGCGCCAAAACATCCCGCGCCAGCTTACCCGCTTCTTCAAGGATTGGGTCAATCAGGTCCGCATCATAGTTTTCAAATGCTGGATTACCCTCAAGGCCAGACAGCCCCGCCAGACTCGTCAGCGCAAAAGCAATGTCAGAAACAGGGGCATTATAGGCCATGATATGCGGCTCCGGCATAATTGTTATCACTGCAACGTCATATAGAACGTCTAGCCAAGATCAAATCCTGCGTTACCTTCTGTCGCAGTAATTTGAACTCGATAAAGGAGACCTCCCATGCGTAACCTAGCGATTGCCGCCAGCCTTCTGGCCCTAACTGTTCCAGCGACCATGACTGCCGCTGCTGAACCGACCCTCGATGGCGTTTCGTCAGGCCTGTACGAGCTTGAAAAAACACACGCTTTTCTAACATGGACTGTCCGTCACAACGGCATCTCCGGTTACACAGTGAACTTCACTGACTTTGACGCCGCCCTAAACTTCAACGCCGACGCTCCTGAAGAGTCTCTTATTCAAGTCAGCATCAATCCAATGGCCTTGGAAACCAACTATAGAAACGCTAGTAAAAAAGCAGCGTGGGAAACAAAACTTTCAACCGATAAAAGATTCTTAAACGGAGATGAGTTCCCAGCAATTACCTTTGTCTCAAACAGCGCTTCTCTAACAGGCGAGTTTGAAGGCACCGTTTCTGGTGACCTGACATTCCTAGGCGTCACACAGCCTGTTACGCTCGACGTATCTTATGGCGGCGTTGCGAACCCACCATGGTTTGGCCAGCGCGACGTTATCGGCTTCACCGCATCAACAACAATCAACCGGTCCGACTTCGGGAGCACAAGCGTGAAGCACGTTGTATCAGATGAAGTCGTCATCGAGTTTTCTGGCGAGTTCTTGGAAGCTGAGTAGCTTTCAATCTGGCTTAACAAAAGGAGTTTAAGCTCATGACATATAAGAAATTTATTATTGGCAGCGCAGCTGCATTCGCACTCTCTGCTTGCGGCGGCGCTGGCACTGAAGCTGGCGATGTTGCATCATCAGCGACACCAGCCGAAACAAAAGTAGACACCCGCGATATCTTGCAAGGCGTTGCTGCGGCCGAGTATTCACTTGAAAAATCGCACGCATTCATGACCGTTAAAATTGGTCATAACTCAGGTATCTCTCAGTACCGCATTAGCTTTACTGAATTTAACGGCAAAATGACGTTCGACCCAGAAAACCCGGAAAAATCGACCATTCTTTTCACCATTAATCCTGCATCTGTCGAAACTAACTATCCGGGCAACTACAAAGAAAGCCATGAAGGTAGCGAGTGGAATAGCTGGAACGAAGACGTGTCCCGGGACAAGAAATGGCTAAATGCGGATGAGTACCCATCTATCAAATTTACCTCAACCAGCGCTCAACGCACAGGCGACACAACTGGAACCGTCACGGGCGATCTAACCCTCCTTGGCGTAACAAAGCCTGTTACCTTGGATGTTTCGTACAACGGCTCCGCAAACCCGCCATGGTTCGGTGAACGCGACCTGATTGGGTTCGATGCAACAACCACCGTCAAACGATCAGATTTCGGCATGGCAGCGTTCATTCCAAACATTGGCGATGACGTGACTGTCGAATTCTCCGGCGAATTCTTGCAGGACGAATAGACCATGGCGGCGCGCAGCGAACGTTACACCACTGTCGCGATCACCCTACACTGGGTGATCGCGGCGGCGATCATCGGAATGATTTTTGGTGGATGGTACATGTCCGACTTGTCTGACGGGGCACCCGGTCAGTACTTCCTCTACCAGACTCATAAATCGATCGGCATAACAGTCCTGCTGCTCACCGTTGCGCGCATCGCTTGGCGGGTCATGAACCCGCCGCCTACCCTACCAGAAGATATGACGGGCCTCGAAAAAACGGCCAGCCATTTCGTCCATCTGGGTTTCTACGGCATTATGATCGCCCTGCCCCTAACCGGATGGCTCTACAGTTCCGTCAGTATCAAGCTCGACGTCCCGACTGTCCTATATGGCATGATCAGCTGGCCCGATGTCCCGTTCGTGGAAGGCCTGAAAACTGAAACCGCTAGCGGCATCGTCAACTTCATCCACTCAAAGCTCGCTTGGGTCACATTTGGCCTCTTGGCACTGCACGTCGCTGGTGCGCTTAAGCATGAGTTCAGCGCCGAAGAAGGCGTCCTCAAGCGCATGCTTCCCGGCCTGTTTGGCAAGACTGAAAAACCCAAAGCTCCCGGCCGCGGCGCATTGACCGCTTTCGGCGCGGCGCTAGGCGTGTTCGCGCTAATTGCCGGAACACCGGTTATCGTCGGCGCTTTTTCAGGCGCCGGCAAAGCAAGCACACAAGCCAACTTTACCCCGAACTGGGCCGTGGACTATGGCGCCTCTAGCATAACATTCTCGGGCATTCATGACGGAAACGCCTTTACTGGCAGCTTCAGCGATTGGGATGCTGCAATCGATTTCAACCCAGACGCCCTTGAGCGTAGCCGCGCGAAAATCACCGTGAACACAGGCTCAGCAACGGCAAGCCAAAAGCTCTACACCGACAGCCTCAAATCACCCGAATGGTTTAACACAGGCGCATTCCCAACCGCCGACGTAGAGATTAGCGAAATCTCCAGCGTCGATAACAATGGTTATACGGCAACGGCAAACCTAACGCTCAAAGGCATCTCAGTCTCAACCGTTTTTCAATTCAATCTCACCATTGAAGGCGACACGGCAACGATGACGGGTCAAACCGTCTTCCAGCGCCAGCCTTTAGACTTAGGTCAAGCCTCCGATCCCGGCGCTGATTGGGTAGACGAGGACATTGCTGTCGACGTGATTGTGAAAGCCTCGCGCATAAAATAGACACGTGCTAAGTCACTGTCATGATTGAACACGAAGCGCATGAAGAACACCACTATATCCACCGGGTCGGCTGGCTGCGCGCTGCCGTCCTTGGCGCAAATGATGGCATCCTTTCCACCGCCAGCTTGATTATCGGCATTGCTGCGTCGGCGGCTTCAAGCCAAATCATTTTCCTAACCGGTCTCGCCGCACTTGTTGCCGGGGCTATGTCGATGGCGGCGGGCGAGTATGTCTCCGTCAGCTCACAGACTGATACAGAACGCGCTGACCTTGCGACTGAAAAACAAGCCCTGATCGATGACCCGAAAGGCGAATTGGATGAGCTTGCAGGCATCTATCGCTCGCGTGGCCTGTCTGAACCATTGGCCCGCGAAGTTGCACGCGAACTTACGGCCCATAATGCCCTCGAAGCTCACGCCCGGGATGAGCTTGGTTTGTCTGAAACAGTGACCGCCAACCCGATCCAAGCGGCATTATCGTCAGCCGTCAGTTTCGCTGTCGGTGCCGCCTTGCCCCTCATCACCGCCATTTTGACACCCGCTCAGCATGTTGTCCCCGCCGTCGCGTTTGCCTCGCTGATAGCGCTGGCCGGGCTCGGCGTGGCGTCCGCACGCGCTGGCGGCGCGAACAAATTACGCGCCACAATCAGGGTCGTATTCTGGGGCGCAGCAGCCATGCTTGCCACATGGTTTGTCGGTTCCCTCTTCGGCGTTAGCGTATAGCTCCGCGCGATATCTCATGTTAAGCGCCAGCCAATGATGGCCCCGATTTTAAACCCAACACCCGAAGCGATAACCCGCGCCGCAAAAGCCCTGCGCGCTGGCCGCCTTGTCGCAATGCCGACAGAGACGGTTTACGGTCTCGCCGCACGTGCAGATGATCCTGTTGCTGTGGCTTCGATCTATACCGCGAAAGGTCGCCCGAAGTTCAATCCGCTGATCGCGCATTGCGCCAATCTCGAAATGGCGCAGCGTGAAGGTGATTTCAGCGCTAACGCTCTCAAGCTCGCCGCCGCCTTCTGGCCCGGACCGCTCACACTCGTTGTCAATCTCGCGTCCAGCCACACTGTCTGCGACCTTGCCCGCGCCGGCTTGGACAGTATCGCGATCCGCGTTCCGGCTCATCCCGTCGCGCAAGCTCTGCTTAGCGAAATCGGCCAGCCCCTCGTTGCCCCATCGGCAAACCCATCTGGAAAAATCAGTCCAACCGAAGCGGCGCATGTCGCTGCCGACATGGGCGAGAAATTGGACCTCATTCTTGATGGCGGCGTATGCCAAGCGGGCGTCGAATCCACGATCATTGATGCCCGCGGAAAAGCCCCCGCCCTCCTGCGCCCGGGCAGCCTCGATCCAGACCAAATTGAAAGCGTCTGGCCCGGCTTGATCCGCCCGGCCCAGAACCCGGACGCCCCGCAATCACCCGGACAGCTCCTGCGCCACTACGCGCCCAATGCCCGCCTGCGTCTTAACGCTGATGCACCTCATGATAGTGAAGCCTATCTTGGCTTCGGCCCGGGACCCGCAACGCTCAACCTATCCGCAACTCAAGATTTGACCGAAGCGGCCTCAAATCTCTTCTCGATGCTCCGCAGGCTTGATGCCGTGCATGACAAGATTGCGGTTGCGCCCATTCCAAACCATGGCCTTGGTGAAGCAATCAATGATCGTCTCACGCGCGCCGCGCAGCAATAATTCGCCAAACGCCGCAATGACACAGGCGTGAAACCCGCCTAGATATATTGATCTGCGAAAACCAAGCCTGAACCCACCTCAAACCAAGGCCCAATCATGTCTCAATCGGTCGAAACCAAAGCTCTTTCTGCTGCTTTTCTGGATGCTGCAAAGGCGTTACTTGGCGACAAAGGCTGGCGAACAGACGAAGCCTCATTGGCTCAGGTCTCGATGCCATGGCGCACCTATCAGTCGGGCCACACACCATTCTTGGCGCTGCCGAACAGTACACAACAAACCGCCGATCTCGTTAAACTATGCGCCCTCCACTCGGTCGCAATTACCCCCCAAGGCGGCAATACAGGCCTCGTCGATGGCGGCACCCCACATGGTGAGATTGTCATCTCAATGCGCCGCATGACTGCGGTGCGTGGGATCGACCCGTTCAACAACTCACTCACCATCGAATCCGGCGCTGCATTGGTTCATGCACAAGATACTGCGAAGAGTGCTAACCGATTGTTTCCACTGAGTTTAGGATCTGAAGGTACCGCAACGATTGGTGGTTTAATCTCTACAAATGCAGGCGGCGTTGCCGTCCTCCGTTATGGCATGATGCGCGATTTAATTCTTGGATTAGAGGTCGTTTTACCGTCTGGTGAGATTTGGAATGGCCTTTCCGGACTCCGAAAAAACAATACCGGATATGACTTAAAACACCTCTTTGCTGGGGCCGAAGGGACGCTCGGCATCATCACCGCCGCGACCTTAAAACTCTTCCCCACCGTGGCAAAAGCCTCTGCTTGGATCACCTGCTCAAACGCCCAATCCGTCGTGGAACTCCTCGCCCTCATCCGCGACCATGCAGGCGACACCGTCACCAGTTTTGAGATCATCCCCGCCAACGCAATCGACATGGTCCGCGCAGAAATGCCCGATATCCGCGATCCAAATCCATCAGCGGAAAAATGGCGCGTCCTATGCGAACTCTCAATGGCGAAAGAAACACACGCCCGTGAAACGATGGAAACTGCTTTAGAAACAGCGCTTGAGACCGGGCTTGCCGTTGATGCCGTTATTGCGGAAAATCTCACTCAAGCGGATAGTTTCTGGAAGATCAGAGAAAGCATCCCACTTTCAAAACGCGCTTACGGTGCATCGATCAATCACGATGTGGCCGTCCCAGTTTCGCAAATCCCAGCCTATCTCGAAGCGACTCAAGCTGAGATTGCGGCGCTCGTCCCAAGTGCAGAAATCGTGGCTTTCGGACATGTCGGCGATGGCAATTTACACTATTCCGCATGTGAGCCCAAAGACGCATCCGAACCTATCCTCTCAGATTTTTCAGACCAGATCACAGCCATCGTTCACAAACAGGCCATGAATTTTGGGGGCTCAATCAGCGCGGAACATGGCGTTGGACGTTTGAAACGAGACGAGCTTGAAACCATACGCCCGATCGCTGCAACAAGTGCGATGAAAGCGATTAAAAAGGCGCTGGACCCGCAAGGAATTATGAACCCAAACCGGGTCATAAGATCAGACTAGGCTCTGAACATCGGTGTCTTTTGGTTTCGCGCCATACAGCAATAGTAGTGAGACAAAGGCGATACTGGTCCCCTGCGACGAAAACACTTCAAGCATCAGGGCAAAGAACCAAGCAGGCAACGTTTGCTTCGGCATAGCCACTTGATTACCATTGCCGGACATCAGGCTTGCCCTCGCATTTTCAATTTTTGCCTCTAAATCTGCGCGTCGCTTCGCCAAACCCAGTTCATTTTGCGCATCCCGATATGGCTTCTGATGGGTCCGCCCTGCAGCTTCAACACCGGCGCTATAGGCCTCAAGCCCTTCGACAGATCGCGTATCTGCAGGAATTCCATCCAACTGGCGCGTCCAATCAATGATTTGAGCCGTGCGAACCTGCTGAACCTGTTGGGCCTGTTGCCATTCAACCGACTGGCTCGATGCATTATTCATCATGTACAGACTTGTCCCGCCAATGCTGGTCCCCGCGCCTGCGAGCGCGAAGACCAGCGCGCGGAACGCCTCCCCAAGGCGCTTCCCCGACAAGTGCCACCAAAAAAAGGTGAAACCTCCGAATGAACAGACGGATGCGATAACCCCGCTCCACCCCCAAATTTGCCCCTGCATAGGATCGCCAACACCTGCGCTAAAGGCCTGATAGTTTGCAAATCCAGACAATGTCGCCGCCGCGAGTCCAGCGCCCAAGAAAATGAATGCGAGTAACGATATGATAATCCGCTCACCCAGCTTTCCATCAGACGTTTTAAGCGCAACCGTCTCTATCGTCGGCGCTGCGTGCGGACGCAAAGGGGCTTCGCTACGGTGAATAGAGGCGACAGCGGGCAGATGCGGTTCAAGTACAATAATCTCTGCATCATGTTCTGGCTCATGCCCCCAATCGCGCGCTTCATTACGCTCATGCAGGTAAGCCAATAGCGGCCCATTTAAGCCACAGGCAAAGCATTGGGCCTGGCCGCGTGACAGCGATAGTTTCATTCCGCGATGGGCACCACAAGATGGGCAATCTTCATGCGCATTCCCACGCGCATCAAAGCTATCTTTTAGGCCCGCAGCCTCCAATGCTTCGTCAAGAAAATGCGAACTCGTTGATATCGCGCCCATATTAGACCCCATTGATCCCTATTTGTTCCTTTTATGTTTCTATTTCACCCTCGTCAATCCTACCCTTCACGTGAACGGAAGCTTTTTAACTCGACGTCGACACAAGCTGAGAGTATACATTATTACATGACTAGATTAAGCAAACGATCCGCTGCAACTGGTAAACGCCGCCTTCACCGCAGACGCTGGCGCTCTCCGGGCAAGGAAAAACCAAGCCGCGAAGAATTGCTGCAAGCTGCTGCTGACGAAGCGCAATTGAACGGCAAAAGCCTGACGGCCATTCGCAAGCACGTCTTAAACGTATTGCTGGAAGCCGATCAGCCGCTAACCGCATATGAAGTCTTAGACTCGCTCGAAGGTGTTGGCTCTGTGTCCCCGCCAACGGCCTACCGCGCGCTAGATTTCTTGATCCATCTTGGTTTCATCAAGCGGGTTGAAAGCCTAAACGCCTATGTCGCCCTCGACCAAGGTCCAAGCGATCTGCCCGTGGCGTTCTTCGTCTGCGAGAAATGCGGACAGGCCGAAGAAATTGACGCCGCCGACTCTGTGATCGGCCTGATCAGCACCGTCGACAATAAGGGCTTTGGCGTGTCTCACGCTTCTCTGGAAGTGCGCGGTGATTGCCGCGGGAAACTTGGTTGCGATACGTGGGCTGACACGGCCGCTGGTCATGCACAATCAAGTACGGTCGACGAGCACAGCCACGAATAAAGCAGGCTCATCGCCTTCAACCGCCCAAGCATGGTTCGTCGCGCGCTGAATCACAACATCGCCCGGCCCGATAATTGTTTCTTCCTTATCAAGGATGAGGCGAACATGGCCTTTAACCAGGATAATCGCGTCAATCGTGTGCGTCGTATGCATCGCCGGATGCTTGCTTGTATCCGGCTGATGATCGCCTGCGCCAATTGCGATGAAGGCTTGACGCGTCAGGTCCGCAATCATCTCTGGCGGGGCACCTTCTGGCGCAGGGCCAGCGGTAAACCAGCGGATCTTCACCTTGCCTTTATCGGGTGACAGAACGGGTGTCCCGGTGCCTCTATCTTCGCAAGGCGAGGCATCAAGCGGCCCGCTTGCCTCATCGTGCCAAATCTCAAGCAAACCACCCAGATCGCCCGTGCGAAACTCGTCCGCCGGCCCGCCATCAATCATTATGTGAGACTTCCCGTCCCCATCATTCGCTGTCACGATCCGGCGTAGCCCGCTCAGCATATCTTCCATCTTGCTCATGAATTATCCTCCCATTTTACGTCGAGGCTAGGCCGGAATAACAATCAGGGTCAATTGTTCTCTGGATCGGGGTTATCGGGCAGTCCCTTTTAATTTTGCTACCAAATCTACGGTTTCTTGCTCGACGAGACGAAAAGCCACCATTTCTCCTTCCAATGTCCCCCGCATCACACTCACGGCTACGAGCATGTCAT
>JAQWGO010000012.1 GCA_029238175.1 Henriciella sp.
AGACAGGTTATAGATATTTGAAGACGACCGAACGCAAATCTCACCATTTTTGTTCGTATCGGTTAGGTCTGACCAAGCGTCTACATCCTCGGCCTGCCAGCGTGTCGGATCGAAGACCACGCCGCGCACCCGGCGGGCAACGCCGAACCAGTGGCCGTCAGCTTGTTGATAGTTGCTGGGAATTTGGCTGCTGATCGCGGTATTTGTAATCGGCTGGGTTAAGCCAGCGTTCTGGAATTTCCAAAGACTGCCCGCATCAGCCGCAAGGATGATGTCAGCTGGGCTAGCGTCGCCTTCGGCTTTCATCGTCTCAAGAAGTTGGTCTGCTTTTGATTCGCGGACATCAACTTTTACGCCAGCGGATTTTTCAAACGCTTCGTACATTAAACGATCTGAGTCGTAATGGCGTGAGCTATAGATTGTGAGGGTCTCCGTCGGCTTCTCAGCCGTTGTTCCGACTTCTGCTGGGGTGTCTGATGATTGCGAACATGCACCGATTGCGAGCGCGGCGAAGGCGGGGAGGACGAAACGTTTTTGGATCATGCCATCTCTCTTGCATAATTGCGAAGCGTTCGCAACTGGCAAAGCTTGAGCTGACGCATTTGTGTTATTTTGCAGACTGGCAGATATGCGCCTTTGCTCTGGTGCATGGCTCTAAGCTTGATAGATAGCGAGAATGAATTTGGCGGCACCTTCTTTCCGAATTGCTATCGTTGGCGGTGGCGTCATTGGGCTGTCCTGCGCTTTGGAGTTTGCACGCCGCGGTGTTTCAGTGACGCTGTTTGAGAAGAATGAACTCGGTCGCGGTGCGAGCTGGGCGGCGGCAGGTATGTTGGCACCCGCATTTGAAGCGGCTGGAGAGGTAGACGCTCACCCTCGGTTATTCGAGCTTTGTACGGCGAGTGCTAAACTATGGCCAAGCTGGGCTAAGAGGCTGGAGGTCGATAGCGGTTTATCGGCGGGTTATGATGGAACGCCAGCAATTGCTGTTTCGACGTCTCGTACTGATCTCAACCAGTTGCAGACGCTTGCCCGAGCATTGCAGGAGCGACGTGTTGATTTTCAGCGGCTTGATGCCAGTGAGTTACGCCAAATCGACAATTCGCTCTCCGATCGTGTCTCGCATGGTCTTCGTCTGCCGACTGATGCGCAGGTTGATAATCGTGCGACAATTGCTGCGTTGGTTAGGCTCTGCGAGCAATCAGCTCTGATTGAGATTGAGAACCGAGAGCTAAATCTATCTATCCAAGAGGGCGTTCTTTCCAGCAGCGGCTTCGATGCGACTTTAGTCTGTGCGGGTTGGCAGACACCGCACTTACAGACGGTCATTAATGGGGCGCCAAGTTTGCTGGAGACTGCGGAGACGTCTTTGGCATGTGTTGAAGCTTATGGTGGGCAGATGCTTGCTGTAGGGCGTGATGCGGACTCACCGACGCATACGATCCGCGCAGGTGATCTTTATATTGTTCCGAAAGCGGACCGCATCATCATTGGTGCAACGGTTGAGCCGGGCCGTGTTTTAAGTGAGCCAGAGGCGTTGGTGATTGAGAACTTACAGCAGCGTGCGTCAGACATTTGTCCTAGTCTTGGGCATGCAAAGGTGCGGGAGGCATGGGCAGGTGTTCGCCCCGGAACGCCATCACATGCGCCGATGATCGGTGCGACTTCGGTTGCGGGTTTGTTTGCGGCGACGGGGCATTATCGAAACGGAATATTGCTCGCGCCGATAACGGCAAAAATTCTGGCGGATACGATTATTGAGGGACGAACGTCGAAACTCGCAGCGGCATTTGCACCAGCGGGGTTTATACCGGAGGCTGTGTGACGCCTCGTCAGAGTGGACGGAACGTGTCGCCCGGAATAAGTCTGACGCAACAGGAGAAATTTCATGCATACGATTGCCCCGATGACCGAAGACCAGATGGCGATTAAGGACGCTGTTGAGCGCACTTGTAGCCAGTTTGATGCGGAATACTGGGCCAACACGGACGAAACCGGTATTTGGCCGGAAGAGTTTACGAACGCTATGGCCGAAGGTGGCTGGCTCGGGGTTGCAATGCCCGAAGAGTATGGCGGTGCTGGATTGGGGCTGACTGAGGCTGCGATTGTAATGCAAGCGGTGACGCGGTCTGGCGCGGGCTATACTGGAGCCTCCTCAATTCACCTCAACATATTCGGACCTAAGCCGCTTGAACGGTTCGGGACTGAGGAGCAGAAGCAAGAAAGTCTGCCGAAGATTATTTCTGGTGAAGAGAAAATGTGCTTCGCCGTGACCGAGCCCAATTCTGGCTTGGACACGTCTTCGCTTGAGACAAAAGCTGAGCGAACAAATACCGGGTATGTGATCGACGGGCGCAAGATCTGGACGACCGGGGCGCAGCGCGCGGACAAGATTCTGATCATCGCGCGGACGACGCCAAAGGATCAATGCGCCAAACCCTATCATGGTCTTTCACTGTTTTACACAGACATTGACAAGGGCAAGATCGTGGCTAATCCCATCCCTAAAATGGGGCGTAAGGCTGTTGAGTGTAACACGCTGTTCATCGACAGCCTTGAAGTGCCGAAAGAACATTTGATCGGGGAAGAGGGCGCCGGATTTAAGTACCTTCTTCAGGGACTAAACCCGGAACGTGTATTGTTCGCCGTTGAATCTATTGGATTAGGTTTTGCTGCGCTTGAACGGGCGACGACTTATGCGAATGAACGCGTCGTGTTCGGACGTCCGATTGGGCAGAACCAAGGTATCGCACATCCGCTTGCGAAGGCTTGGGCAGAACTTTCAGCTGCTGAACTGCTCGCGTATAAGGCTGCGGCTTTGTTTGATGCTGGCCAAGAATGCGGCGCAGAGGCCAATGCGGCGAAGTATCTGGGCACCGAAGCTGGTTTCCGTGCCTGTGAAACAGCGGTGCTAACGCATGGCGGTATGGGCTACGCGAAGGAATATCATGTTGAGCGTTACATGCGCGAAGCCATGTTGGCCCGGATTGCACCAGTTAGCCGTGAGATGATTCTAAACTTCATCTCTGAGCGTGTTTTGGGGCTGCCTAAGAGTTACTAGGCTTTCTTCCGCTCACACTGGTTGCGGTGCCGAAGAAGTATGATTTGAATCGGACCTCTAAGCCTGCAGTTCGTAGTGCATTTGCCACACCGCTGGCATCGCCGAAGTTGGTCGTGTACTTATTGATCATGGTGAAATCTAAAGCACCTCTTAGGAAGAAACTCTCGATTATCGGCAAGATTCTTTTGAGGTAGAAATTGTACAAAGGCCTCATCCGCCAGCCTTTTGGGTCGGAAGCCTCTATCAACGAAAATACACCGCCGGGTTTAAGGCTTCTCGCGATTAGACTTGCAAGGATTGTATGTTGTTCAGCGTTAAAAGTTTTGAGGCCAAAAGTGGATATTATGAAGTCCGCGCTTTGCGGTGGTAGATTGCTATTGAGCACATCGTCTTCTGCAAAAGATAATTTTCTCTCGCGGGTGCGATGAAGCCGCTTGAGCGCTTTTTCATGCATCCCTGTTGATATATCGACAGCGGTAATTTTTTGAATGTTTGGAAAGCGCTTCAGAAGATGAGGCCATACCTCTCCAGTTCCAGCCATTAAGTCGTAACCTACCGCAGGTGAATTTGAATCTAAGTTCAAAAGGCTTGCGCATTGCCGTCTCCAGCGTTCAGTGAAACCGAAAGAACATGCATAGCTGAACCAAATATATCTGTCAGAACATCTATCAAAAATCCCTTTGACAAATAAGGGGTCGTAAATGTCGGTCATTGTGAATTTTCTTTTTGTTTGACGCGCTGCCAATACGTTTCCTGCTGTTCTAGGGTTAGCATTGAGAATGATAAATTGTTTTCTTGGGCAGTTAGCTCCATCGCACGGAAGCGGCGTTCGAATTTTGTGTTAGCCTTTCGAAGGGCGACTTCTGGATCAACTTTTAGGCGACGTGCGAGATTGGCGGCAACGAACAGCAGGTCGCCCAACTCTTCCTCTATGTCGTCTTGCGATCCGTTTCGCATGGCGTCTTTCACTTCTGCAGTTTCTTCGTCGAGTTTGTCGAAAATGTCTTCCGGGTTCGTCCAGTCAAAACCGGTTCTGGCCGCCCTTTTCTGGAGTTTTTCCGCTCGGAGGAGTGCAGGTAGCGCGAGTGCTACGCCGGAGAGAGCGCTTAAGTCCTCTGGCTTGGATTTAGATTTTCGCTCTTCGGCCTTAATTTCTTCCCAAGCGGTCGTTTGCTCTGTCGCGGAGCGCTGTTGTTCTTGACCAAACACGTGCGGATGCCGCCGGATCATTTTCGAGCTGATGCTGGTTATGACATCAGATATGTCGAAGTGCCCTTCATCTTTGGCGATTTGAGAATGGAAGACCACCTGGAGTAAAAGGTCACCCAGTTCGTCGGTTAGTTCGCTTGTATCTCCACGCTCTATGGCGTCGGCGACCTCGTAGGCTTCTTCGATCGTGTAGGGCGCTATCGTAGCGAAAGTCTGCTCCAAATCCCACTCACATCCTGTTTCAGGTGTTCGTAGGTCTTGCATGATCTGTAAGAGGTCATCGAACGTATAAGTCTTGTTGGGTGCGCTATCGGCCATCTCTGATTCCTTGAGCGTGATTTGCTTCAACGAGTAGCCAAAAGGCCGGATGCGGCAATGGGTCCCTCGAAATTTTCTCATCTTTAAGTATTGATATTTACAAAAATATACTAACTGACCAGTCAGTCATTTTATTATGGAGCCATTTATGGCCGAACAGAAGAGCCGTTTGTCGAAGTCGTGGATTATAGGATTGATCCAGCTTGTGTTCGTGATTGGGATCATTGCAGCGGCAGTTGGTTTCTCATCACTGCTTAAATCCGGGAACGGGTCTCAAAGTGTAAACCTCGCGGAACTTGAGACGACGGGAGAGTTGAATGTGCGTATCGTCAAACCGGTTGGCGAAACCTACGCACCTGAGCTTAAATTGAACGGCACTGTTCAATCGCAGGCAGAAGTTACTGTGACCGCTCAAGTCAGTGGTGAAATCAAACAGGTTGGACCACTCTTTAAGCCGGGCAGCATGGTTCCAAAGGGCACCGTATTATTCTCTATTGATCGATCTGATTATCTTCTCGCGGTAGACAGAGCAGAGGCAGAAATCGCAGCGGCGAAGTCTGATTTGGCTTTGTTGCAGGCCGAAGCGGACGTTGCGATAGAAGAGTGGGCTGAACTTTATCCCGGACGAGAGATATCACCTCTCGCGGCGCGTATTCCCCAAATTGAAGCAAATAAAGCAAGATTGGCTGGCGCGGATGCCAACATGGCGTCGGCGAAACTTAACCTTAGCAGAACTCAAGTCCGTGCGCCTTTTGATGCACGCGTGTTGGCAACATCTCTAGATATCGGTCAAGTCGTGGCCCCCAATCAAATGCTTGGTCGACTTGTTTCGCTAGGCAGTATCGAAGTCGTCGTGCCAGTTTCGAGTACACAATTGCAAACATTGCAGCCGATTGTTGGGCGCAGGGCAAACCTTTCCCCTAGAGGCGCAACTGTCGCGATGTCGGGCCAGGTCGTTCGTGTAGACGCGACGATTGATGAGCGCACGCGCCTCTCAAAGCTTTATGTTGTGCCCGATGACACCACAGGTCTGACGATTGGTGAGTTCGTCGATGTTCGGTTTCAATCTGACTCAGAGAACGACGCTCTGACGATTCCAGCCTCGGCTATGTTTGCGCAAGGGCGTGTTTGGGTCATCGATAATGGCGTGCTGGTGTCGAGGGAGGTGCGCGTTATTGGTGAGCGTGGCGGCGATCTGGTCATCGAGAATATTCATTTGGGCGATGGTATCGTAGCTTTGCCGCCAACCGATGCGGTTGAAGGCCAGAAGGTTAGTTCACGCGACCCGAAAATGGGTGTTGCCGGGAGCGTCGCTAATGCAGCCCGCTAACAAAACGAAATCAGGTTTCGGGTTAATCGGTTGGTTTATTGATAATCCGGTCGCGGCTAACCTATTGATGGTTGTCTTGCTTATTGGCGGCATCATGTCGGCCAACACGTTGAGGTCTCAGACGTTTCCAACGATTTCACCAGGAATTGTAAGTGTAACTGTCCCATATCCCGGCGCGACGCCAGCTGAAGTTGAAGAGGGCATCACCCGCCGTGTTGAAGAGGCCGTACTGGGCATTGATGGTGTGAAACGTGTGTCTTCGAAGGCTTCGGAAAATGTTGGGTCTGTTACGATCGAATTGGCCGATTTCGCGGACAAACAAATCGTCAAAGATGACGTGCAATCGGCGGTCGAGCGCCTTGTCGATTTTCCGCCTGAGAATGCAGAACGTGCAATTGTTAGCGCGCCCGATCCGACGAGTGGTGTCGTCACGCTGGTTATTCGTGGCACGGTTCCGGCGCTTGAATTGCGAAAGGCCGCTGAAAGTATCGAGCGCGAATTGCTGACACAAAAAGGAGTGTCGCTCGTCAGTCTTTCAGGTGATCGAGACTATGAAATTTCGATAGAGGTCAGCGAAGATACCCTCCAGAAATATGGCCTATCCATCCAAGAAGTCTCAACCGCGATTAGAGCTAGCTCGCTTGACCTCGCCGGTGGCTCAATCACGACGAGCTCTGGCGAATATTTGCTTCGGACAAACCAGAAACGACTCACAGGCGAAGGCTTTGAGGATATTGTCATTCGCAATTTGCCTGACGGTTCGCAGATACTGCTTTCTGAAATTGCCACGGTTCGGGATGGGTTCACACGCCAGAAGTTGCGCAGCACTTATAATGGACAGCCGGCCATATTTGTGGACGTCTCATTGGCTGCGGCGGAAGACATCATCAAGGTCAAATCGGCTGTAGATTTATTTCTTTCTGATTACACGCCGCCCGAAGGTATCGAGGTAGTCGAATTTCGTGACCAGACAGCCATTCTGAAAGAGCGCATCAACTTGCTACTTCGGAACGCACTTTTTGGGTTCGCGTTGGTGTTTCTGTTTTTGACGTTGATGCTCGACTTAAAACTCGCTGTTTGGGTGTGTGCTGGGATTGGCACAGCGTTCATGGGTGGTTTTCTGGTTTTCGGTTCCTTTGGCGTCACGATTACGATGGTTTCGCTATTCGGTTTGATCATTGTGCTTGGGCTTGTGGTGGACGATGCGATCGTTATTGGCGAGAATATTGATGAGCAGCGACAGCAGGGCAAAACCGGTCTTGAGGCGGCCATTGAGGGCGTCAAAGGCGTATTCGCTCCGGTTGCTGTAGGCGTCATGACGACGGTTGCTGCATTCTCGCCGCTCTTGTTTGTTGGGGGGACGTTTGGCGATATCGCTAGGGCGATCCCGATCGTTGTTATCTGTGTTCTATTCGTTTCGCTGGTGGAGGCTTTCTTTATCCTGCCGTCCCACCTGAGCCATGGCGGAGCGTGGTCCAAGGGACCATTAGCAATGGTGCAGGGGCGGGTCGCCAAACGGCTGACTTGGGTCGCGGATAATCTGATCAAGCCGGGTGTGCGCTTCGTTGCGAAATGGCGCTATGCGACTGTCGGGGCCGCCGCGGCTTTCTTTATCGTCTGTATCGGGTTGCTTTCTAGCGGTGTTGTGAAGTTTGTATTTTCCCCGAACATTGAAGGCAATGATATCTCTGCCACGGTCGTTATGCCGGAAGGCTCTCCGTTTGAACGCACGGACGAGGCTGTAGAGCTGCTACGCTCGGCCGCAATGAATGTTGCGCGAAAAGCGAAGGAGGAGCGCGGCGAAGACCTGTTCCTTTCTATCGCCATCACTGCAGGCGGCCAGACTGCGGTCGGAGGCGGCCCGCAAGGGAGTGGTGGTTTCACCGCCGCTGAGAATATCGGACAGGTTCAGATTGAACTTGTGCCGTTTGGCGAACGCAAAACATCTGCCTCTGATATTGAACGCGCATGGCGTGAAGAAATGGACCCGATCGAGGGTGTTGAGCGATTGTCATTTGTATCTTCAATCGGCGGTTTTGGTTCAGATGTAGAGTTCGAACTCGCTCACGCAGAAGAAGACGCTCTGAATGCGGCGGTTGAAGTTTTGAAATCGGAAATCGCTAAGCTCGATGGTGCCAATCAGATTGAGGATACATTCAACCTCGGTAAGCGCCAATTTATCTTCGAGTTGACGGACGCTGGACGTGCTGCGGGGCTGACGCCTGCAGATGTTGCGCGTCAGGTTAGACAGACATTCTTTGGTGACGAAATTCAGCGCATTCAACGCGGCCGTGAAGAGGTGAAAGTATTCGTTCGCTATCCAGAGGCGGCTCGCGAGTCGTTGCAATCATTAGATGCGATGCGGATCCGTTTAAGTAATGGCGATAGTGTGCCGTTGTTTACCGTTGCAAGTCTTTCTGAGAGCCGAGCTTACTCCTCTATTGATCGTATTGATGGCAGGCGCATTGTGACTGTCACAGCCGATATTGACGAGAAGTTGAGCACTGGCGGCGTTGCAAACGCATTCTTGATCGAAAATATCCTGCCGCAGCTGGTGGTGGATCATCCCGGGCTACGTTGGGAGCAGGCCGGTGCGAGCCGCGAACAAAGCGAAGATTTAGCCAGTCTTGGGCAGGCCTTCATAATCGTACTGATCATTATTTTTGCATTGGTTGCGACGCAGCTTCGCTCATATTTGCAGCCCATTGCTATTCTAATCGCCATTCCGCTTGGCGTTGCAGGCGCCGTACTTGGGCATTTTGTGCTTGGATATGCGTTATCATTCGTGTCGATCTTTGGGATCGTTGCGTTGGCAGGGGTGGCAGTGAATGCATCTGTCGTGCTGATCGATCTCTACAACAAGTATTGCGATGAAGGCATTGAGCATGTCGAAGCAGCGGCGATGTCTTCAGCAAGGCGGTTTAGACCCATCTTGCTGACGACACTCACAACCGCGCTGGGGCTTGGGCCGCTATTGTTGGAGACAAGCCCGCAGGCCCAGTTCTTAATTCCGATGGCGGTGAGCTTGGCCTTCGGCATTGTGATTTCAGGGTTTATGGTTCTGTTCGTGACGCCTGCTGTTGCTTTGATTATCGAGGATATCCGCAAGCTGCCATCCGTTCTAATGACGCTTATGAGCAGTGATCGTATGACCGAGGAGGGCGCACATGTCAGCGACAATGTCGACACCTAAGTCTAGTGCAGAAACGCGCCGCGCTGAGCGCAAGGAAAAGCGACGCGAAGAGTTGGTTGATGCCGCGCTTCGTGTGTTTTCCCGCGTGGGTTTTGCGACCGCTAAGATGGAAGACGTCGCGGTCGAGGCCGGGACATCAAAGGGCACCGTCTATCTTTATTTTGATAGCAAAGAGCATCTGTTTGAAGAGATGGTGAAAGCAAAGATGCTGCCGCTGTTTGTTGAGGCTGAAGCGGAACTAGCGGTGGATGTTGGTTCGGCTGAAGAGCGTTTGAAGGCGCATGTCAAATTTTTCTACAAGAAGATTTTGAACAGCGATCGCCGGCAGATCATGCGATTGATAATGGCGGAGGGGCCGAATTTTCCTCACTTGGCCGAATTCTATCATGCCAATATATTGTCCCGTGGTCAGGCTATGATGACGGCGATTATCGAGGAGGGCGTCGAAAAAGGCGAGTTCCGTGCGCTGAGTGGTCATGGGCTTGCACAAAATGTTTTTGCTGGCGCACTGTTAGCAGCGATGTGGAAACTGATTTTCGATCCCTACCAACCACTCGATTTAGACGCGTATTACGAAACCCATGTTGATCTGGTGTTGAACGGGCTAAAAGCGACTTGAACCACGCATAAGTCTGCGGCACAGGTAGACGCTGAGATTTCTGTTGGAGAATCATAGTGAGCGAAGTGATCTGTGTTGCGCCAACAGGATGCCTGCTAGGCGAAGGCCCGTTATGGAGCCCGTCAGAGGGCTTTTTGTGGTGGGTGGACGTAAAACGCGCCAAACTGCACCGATATAATCCTAAAACTGGAAACACGCGTCGTTATGATTTACCTTTAAGAGCAAGCGCCTTGGCGCTGTCTGAAGGCGGGTTGATTATGATCGGTGACCAAGAGATTGGTCGATACGACACAGCCACGGAAAGCTATGAACGCGTCGCCGGACTGAGCGAACCAGATGGATTTCGAACGAATGATGGCGGGATCGCACCGGATGGTAGTTTTTGGTTCGGAACGATGGACGACACCGAACAAGTCGCCGAGGGGCAATATTATCGACTGTCTCCTGATTTTTCGGTTGAGCGTCTCGGTTTGCCTGAAGTTATGGTGACAAACACGATGCAGTTTTCTCCGGATGGTTCAAAGTTCTATACTTGCGATAGCGCGGAGCAGGCCATTCTTGAGTATGACTATGACGTCACGAGTGGTGGGCTGAGCTCAAGACGCGAACTGGCCTTTACGACATCGGCAGGGTGCTACCCCGATGGATCAGCGGTGGATGCTGAAGGATATCTTTGGAACGCGCAGTGGGCTGGATCTCGTATTGTTAGATACGCGCCGGACGGCTCCATCGATAGAACGGTTAAACTGCCCATATCGCGCCCAACTAGTTTGGCGTTTGGTGGCCCCGATTTGAAGACCTTGTTCATCACCAGTGCGCGTATTGGTCTGACGGATACTGCGCTTAATCGCCAACCCATGGCGGGAGGGCTTTTCGCGCTTGATGTTGATGTTCCCGGTCATCCCGTGCGTGAGTTTGGAACTGCATTATGAAACTAGGTGTTTGCTACTATCCTGAACATTGGCCGGAAGAGATATGGGCTGACGATGCCGCGCGCATGAAGGCGCTTGGGCTTACAACGGTTCGGATCGGCGAATTTGCTTGGAGTCGTATTGAGCCAGAGCCTGGGCGCTTTGAATGGGAATGGTTGGACCGCGCGGTTGATACGCTTAGTGGTGCTGGGATGCAGATCATTATGGGGACACCGACGGCGACCCCTCCGAAATGGTTGATCGATGCTTATCCTGATGTGCTTGCTAAGGATGCGCATGGCAGAGTTCGCAATTTTGGATCACGTCGCCATTATAGCTTTAGTTCAACCACCTATCGCCGAGAGAGCGCGCGGATCGTTGAGGCCATGGCCCAGCGCTATGGCCTGCATCCCGGCATCGTTATGTGGCAAACGGATAATGAATATGGGTGCCACGATACGGTGGAGAGCAACGACGATGATGCTCGCGCGGGTTTTCGAGTATGGTTGAAAGAGCGATATGGGGATGTTGGTTCACTTAACACAGCATGGGGCACGGTGTTTTGGAGCCAAGAGTATCGCAGCTTTGACGAGATTGATCCGCCGCTAGCGACTGTAACAGAACCGACCCCGGCGCATGTTATGGATTGGCGTCGTTTCAGTTCTGATCAGGTCGCTGTTTATAATCAAATGCAAGTGGATGTTCTGCGCCAGAATATTGGTGCGGTAGACACAACGCATAACTTTATGGGGCACTTTACAGAGTTTGATCATTATCCAGTTGCGGCGCAGGTGAATGTTTCCACTTGGGATTCTTACCCACTTGGGTTTTTGGAAATGGCTTGGTGGGACGATCAGACAAAGCTGAACCACATGCGGACCGGGCATCCAGATTTTGCGGCGTTTCATCATGACCTTTATCGCGGGATGGCCCGTGCTGGACGTTTCGGTGTGATGGAGCAGCAGCCCGGCCCCGTAAACTGGGCAGGTTTTAATCCTGCGCCTTTAGACGGCATGGTGAGATTGTGGAGCTTGGAAGCGGTCGCGCATGGAGCGGAACTCGTATCGTACTTCCGCTGGCGCCAAGCGCCATTCGCGCAAGAGCAAATGCATGCGGGGTTAAATCGGCCCGACAATGTCGCTGACCAAGCTTATCATGAAGCTGCTCAGGTTGCAGAAGATCTCGCTGCGTTGGGCGATATTGGAAATGCTGAGCAGGCAGATATCGCGCTCGTCTACGATTATGAGGCGCATTGGGCGCATGAAATTCAGCCCCAAAGCCGAAATTTCAGGCATGATCGTCTAACATTTTCGTTCTATAGCGCGCTTAGACGCCTTGGCGTAAATGTTGATGTGATTTCTCAGCATCATGCCTTGGATGGCTACAAGTTGGTGCTGGTGCCGAGTTCGCCGATGATCTCCGAAAGTTTTGTTGAGCGGGCGAAAAAGAGTGATGCTCACATTGTGGCGGGGCCGCGCACAGGTTCGCGAACAGAGAATTTTGCGATACCTGAAGCACTAGCGCCCGGACCTTTGCAGACATTGATGGGGATAAAGGTTGCGCTGGCTGAGAGTTTGCGTGCCGGCGCTGAACATGCGCCCTCCGGCGGTGACGACATTATCTGGCGAGAATTTATTGAAACAGATTTGACGCCGCTTGAGGTGTCTTCGGATGGTAACGGAACTGTGTGGCAGAACGCTGATCTGACTTACTTATCGGCGTGGCCGACGGAAGAGACTTTGATTGGACTGGTTTCTGATCTTTATGATGGGACACCAATCGTATCAAAACCCATCGAAGGCGGTTTGCGCATTCGCCGCCGCGGGGGCTACATTTATTGCTTAAATTACGGTCCAGAGGCGGCTGATCTAGATTCGGTTTTGGACGGAAGCCTTGCGGGCCGCTATGTTCTGGGCAGTTCACTTCTAAAAGCCGGAGAATTAGCTGTCCTGACAGCAAAATAGCTTGCGTGTGAAACTCTTCGCACCCAAGTGACTTCACAAGCGCTTAAATGCACAGTAAGGCAGACGAATTACGGACTTACCGTATTTCCCCAAAAGTCAGGAACGCGAGAGAATGGCCGACAAGGACAATAAGAAAAGCGTAGGACCTGTTACCTTCGCACGGCAAGTAGAAGCCGAAGGCCGCAAGGTAACATGGACGTCGACGCCGGAGACGATTCAAGCAACGATTATGGTCGTTGTAATGTCTATTATCGTGGCGCTATTTCTGTTCATGTCAGATCAGATTATTGCAATCTGTATTCGAATGCTAACTGGCCTTGGTGGCTAAGGTTAAGTTGAGACACAAGTTCAAGGAGCGCTTCGCGCATGGCTGAAGCTAAATGGTATATCGTCCACGCTTACTCAAACTTTGAGAAGAAAGTGGCGCAAGCGATTCGCGATCAAGCGGCTATGAAAGGCCTCGAAGATCAAATCGAAGAGCTAGAAGTGCCAACCGAAGAGGTTGTCGAGGTTGTTCGCGGTAAGAAGCGGACAATCGAGAAGCGTTACTTCCCCGGCTACGTGCTGATGAAAGCGAAGCTTTCTGATTCGATCTATCACCTTGTGAAAGACACGCCGAAAGTAACTGGTTTCCTTGGTGCTGATGGTGGCAAGAAGCCTTTACCTGTGCCTCAGCGCGAAGTTGACCGCATTCTTGGTACAGCTGATGAGCCGGCGGCTGAACGTCCAAAGCCAACGATCACATACGAGATTGGTCAAGAAGTTCGCGTGAACGAAGGTGCTTTCCAGGGCTTCGAAGGAAACGTGGAAGAGTTCGATCCAGAAACGGGCCGTCTGAAAGTGAACGTCTCTATCTTTGGTCGCGCAACACCAGTCGACCTAGACTATACGCAAGTTGATAAGATCAGCTAAGCAGCGAATATATATTCAAAGAAGCCCGGTTGGTTTTTCCAGCCGGGCTTCTTTGATTCTATCGTTCCTATTTTGACAGTGCAGCCACCAGCGCAGCCGTGACAGGGTCGTCTGCTTGAACCTCATGCCGCAGGACAGGTTTGAGCCTACCAGCCATTGTCTTGCCGCGCTCGACGCCCCATTGGTCAAAGCTATTCACGCCCCAGAGCAGGCCGGACAAGTAGGTGCGGTGCTCGTATAGGGCTATGAGTGCGCCAAGCGCCTGCGGTGAAAAGTCTGTACATGTGAGCAGAGTAGACGGACGATTACCGGGATGCACTTTCTGGCGAGCAATAGCTTCAGGCAAGCCTGGCTCTTCTGCATTGACCTCTTCAAGGCTGCGTCCGTTTGCAAGAACTTCAGCTTGCGCAAGGCAGTGAGCGATTACGGCGGTCTGTCCGTCCGGCTCCGCCCCTTTGTCTAACGCAAGAACGAATTCCGTCGGCACAGCGTTGGTGCCTTGGTGTAACCATTGGTGGTAGGAGTGTTGACCGACTGAACCTTCGCCGCCCCAAAGCGCTGGCGCGGTGGCGCCATCAATCTCTTCGCCCTGCGGAGAGACTGACTTGCCGTTGGACTCCATTTCAAGCTGCTGAAGATATGTTGGTAGCATGCGTAGGCGGTTTGAGTAAGCGAGGGCCACCCGCATTGTTTCGCCCCGAACGGTCGCGTTCCAATAGTCCAGAATGGCGAGTAGCATCGGGACATTGTCACCAATGTCGGCGTTTTGGACGTGCTGGTCCATCTCGTATGCACCTTCGAGTAAGGCTTCGAACGTGTCAGCGCCGAGAGAAATCATGCATCCGAGTGAAGCCGCGGACCAAAGTGAGAAACGGCCGCCAACACTCAGCGGCATATCGAATAGGTAGGCTTTGCGGCCACCGAGCCATTTCGTGGCGCGATCAGGATTGGCTGTGACGAGAGCTAAATGACGAGCAGCATTGTCACCGAGCTTGGCTTCTAACCATTTTAACGCGCGGCCTAGGTTGTACAGCGTTTCTTCCGTTCCGAAGGATTTCGAGACCCCGATGACAAGTGTACGGGTTGGATCGAGGCCCTGCATGGCGCGCTCTAGATCAAACGGATCAACATTAGCGCAGAAACGTAGCGCGATATCGGGCGACGCTTTGTCCGCGAAAGCGTCCGCGATCAATCGCGGGCCGAAATCTGATCCGCCGATTCCGATGTGAAGAACAGCGTTGAACGTTTCACCTGAAAATGTGGTGATTTTTTCGGCCTGCATATCTATGGCGAATTGAAGCGGTGCCGACATACTCTGTCTGACTCCGTTGGCTTCTCCAGATGGCGAGCCAAGATCACGAAGCGCCCAATGAAGAGCAGGGCGGTTCTCTGACGGGTTGACGATATCGCCATTAAATAGACGCGCTATGGCGCCGGCGAGGTTCCGGCTTTCGGCATGTTCAATAAGCGCGTCTTCAATCTTTTCATCAAGATATTGCCGTGCAGTGTCCATGCTCCAGTAGGGTGCAGAGATCGGGCGGCCTGCGCGGCTTGCGGCGATATCGCTAAGCTTGCGTTTTCCAATACGAGCAGCGTTTGCGGACAGTTCATTCATGTCGTATCCTTAGGGCGCGTAAAAGACGGTTAGAGCATCGCCTGCGGCAGCCTTCATTATGCCGACTGGGGAATCGGGGGCTGCGGTTTCGAATACTTGCTTTTTGTCTTCCCCGGTTATCAAAAGAAGCACTTTGCGCGCATATGCGACGCAAGGTTGGGTAAGGGTCATTCGTAGCAGGTTAGGACCTGTAACCTCGCTCTCAATCGCTTCGACGGCCGCAACGATTGATGTTGTGTCCGGATCAACTGCGCTTTCATAACCACGCCCGCCTTTGAACCATGACAAAGTGTGGGCGTCTGGTCCCATTCCCAAAAGCATGACGTCGGTAAGCCCTGCCTCCATATAGAGATCGTTCATGTCTGCGATGCTCGCAAACGGGTCATCGCCGTTAAGCTTCATTGGCACGTATTCGGCGGCTGCAGCGGGACCTTTTAGTAAAGTGTTCTCAACCATCGCTCCGTTGGACGCTGGATGATCAACATCCACCCACCTTTCGTCGGTTAGGCCCACGAAGACGTTGCTCCAGTCTAATTCGTGCTGCGATAGTACGTCGTAGATTGGGCCTGGTGTGCGACCGCCAGAGGCCATAAATACAGCGCTTCCGCGCCGATCCAAAGCGTTACGCAGTGCGGAAGCTATCCATTCTGCGGCAGCTTCTTGTAGCTCAGATTTAGCGGCGAAGGGGGTAAAGTTGTATAGCGCTGTCATGGTTCTGGGATGGGCCTTTTTTGGCGGTGTTTGTCAAGTCTGTTCAGATGTTCTGTGAACGGTGTGGTTATAGCCCTTGAAACCTAGGCCGGGCGTGTGTACATGGCGCGCTTCAACGGGACTTATCTGGCCCGCGTGAGAAAGGACCCACGTCCGGCGGGCCCGGACAGTTTAGTTAAAGGAGGCCACCATGGCCAAGGAAAAGTTTGAGCGTAATAAGCCGCACGTCAACATCGGCACGATTGGTCACGTTGACATGGTAAAACGACCCTGACGGCAGCGATTTCAATGGTGCTTGCAGAAGCATCTGGCGCAAAAGCGCAGTCTTATGCAGACATTGATAGCGCTCCAGAAGAAAAAGCACGTGGTATCACGATTAACACAGCTCA
>JAQWGO010000021.1 GCA_029238175.1 Henriciella sp.
CAACGTAAATCCGCGTGCCGAAATAGGGCAGGCTGACATAGGTCATGCCAAGCACGGCCGCATGAGCAATAATAGAAGCTGGAAGGCCGCGGATCATGCCCTATTGGCCCTTCTCTACGCGGGTTTTTGGATCGGTGACGAGGGCGATATTCGTGAAGCCGGCATTCTTCATCTGCGTCATGACTTCCAAAACGTCGCCATATCCGGCGTCGGTGTCACCCTGAAGGAAGATGCGCTCTTCATAGCCTTCGCCAGCAATAGCGAGAAGTTTCGAGGTAAGTTCTTCAAGCTCAATTTCAGTCTTGGAGATATAGATGTCGCCTGTCTTGGTCACGGTGACGAGCAGCGGCGTTGTCTTTGGAACGGTTAGATTGCTGGTCGCCGCTTTCGGCAGGTTCACCTCTACACCGGGCTGCAGCGCTGTGGCTGTGATCATGAAAATGATCAAAAGCACAAGCATCACATCCACGAATGGTGTGACGTTGATCTCTGCGTTGAGTGCTCTGCGTCCGCGTGTGCTGCCGCCAGAGCCGACATTCATGCCCATTAGCTGCCTCCGTCGCTGGCGCGGCGTGACAGGCGAACGAGCAGGTCTTGGCTGAACGCATCAAGGCGATCGGCGTATCGGTTCAGATCGCCAGAAAATTTGTTGTAGAAGATAACCGCCGGGATCGCAGCAACGAGACCTAGGCCAGTCGCAAAAAGGGCTTCCGCGATTGGTCCGCCGACGACGGCAAGGCTGGTGTCTTCCTGGGCGCTAATATTGATAAAAGCGCGCATAATGCCCCAAACTGTACCGAAGAGGCCGATAAAGGGTGAAGCTGATCCGATTGTCGCGAGCGCGCCCACACCATTGCTGACCCGGGCAACCTCGCGGTCGACCGTCGCGCGCAGAGAGCGCTCGGCGCGGCCAATCAAAGCGGCATGGTCACTGGACCCAGTAGTCTTTGCATCGCGCCATTCGCGGGAAATTGACGCAAATAAACGTGCGCCCGCATTGTCGGCTGTTTGGCCGGGGCGTGGCTCATATTCATCAGCGCGCCCATTCCAGAAAGCTTCTTCAAACTCTTTAGCTTTTTTGCGAGCGCCGCCAACAGCAAAGAATTTTTCAGCCACAACAGCCCAAGACCAAATACTGGCAATGACGAGCGCGACGAGCACCGCTTGAACGATTGGGTCTGCTCCCATCAGGAGCTCCATCATTGAGAAGCTGCCTTCAGACGATACTTCACCCAGCGCTTGTGATTCCATGCTGTTTTCCATTCATATTGGTTTGCGCAGCCCTGCGCCATCAAAGTCTATGTTTCATATCCGCAGAGAATCGGGCGGAAACGTGACGATCTCACCTTTACCTGCAGTTTACATTGGGCATGAACGCATTTGGGTTAACGAATTATCGCCAAAAGGGACGGCGCTGAAATTCTTCCAAAAATGTTATCTAAGTTTGACTGGTCAGCCGGGTTTTCCGGTCTTAGGCAAGATTGAATGCAGGAGATAAAGACATGAGCGAAAACACCCTTTTTGGCAGCGAGATGAGCTATTTTACAGGTAAAGCCCGGGCCTATCTGCGTTGGAAGGGTGTTGAGTTCACAGAGATTGCGCCGACCCCAGCCGTCATGAAGTCTGAGATTATTGCAAATATTGGGTGGCCGGTCATTCCGGTCCTAAAGACACCAGACGGCGAATATGTGCAGGACACGTCCGACATCATCCAGCACTTTGAAACCTTGCGGCCTGAGACATCAGCCCTACCGGAAACGCCGCTGCAGGATTTTGTGTCTTATCTGTTGCAGTTGTTTTCGGATGAATGGATGACTTTGCCAGCGATGCACTACCGCTGGAATCACAATGAAGAATGGATTTATGGCCAGTTCGGTAAGAGTGCGGCGCCAGATGGCACGCTTGAAGAGCAGTATGAGGCAGGCAAAATCGTTGGCTCGCGCTTTCGCGGGTTTGTTCCGATGCTCGGGATTACGCCAGAAACGATTCCGGGTGTTGAAGCAGCGTATGAGAAGTTCCTCGCTGACTTTTCAGCGCATTTAGAGCGGCTGCCGTATTTACTGGGAACCCGCGCGAGTTTCGCCGACTTTGCGCTGATTGGCCCGATGTATGCCCATCAATACCGTGACGATTGGACTGGGGCCCATATGAAGCGGACTGCGCCGCTGGTGGCTGACTGGGTTGAACGCGTTATCGCTGGGCAAGGTAAAGAAGGTGAATTCATTCCCGGCGATGATATCCCGGTGACGTTATTGCCTATCCTGAAAGTTCAGATGGAAGAGCAATTACCGGTTCTTCAGGCGACCAACGATCTGTTTATTGATTGGGCCGCGACAGCTGAACCGCAAAGCGACTTGCCGCGCGGCTTTGAGATGATCCCATTTGTGACGGGCGGACATGCGGGGCAGTGTATGGCGCGGACTTTTGCACTGTTTCGTTTGCAGGATGCACTAGACGTTTATGACGCGATGGAGGCGTCGGATCAGGCCCGGGCTGATGCTTTCTTGGACGCGATTGGCGGAAAAGCGCTGACCAGCTTTAAGCTTGCCGCGCGCTTAACCCGCCGAAACTATCGGCTCGCTTTAGCCTAACGCGATTTCGAAGAGTTGCTCATAGTCGCCTTGCTCGAACGGGCGGGCATTGCCGCTATGGGCAAGGTCAGCCAGGGCGTATTCAACAATGCCCGGGCCGTCTGATGCTTCAACGCCAATTGCTTTAAGCGTGGATGGAATACCGATGGCTCCGTTGAGGTCAGCGATAGCGTCGCCCATATCAGCGCCCGCTTTAAGGCCCATGGCGAACCGTAGGCGCTCAAATTTTTCAGGTGCAACACCATCAATATGGCGCAAAAGATGCGGTAGGAAGATCGCGTTCAGAGTACCGTGGTGGAGCTTCTTCTCTTTTAGGCGCCCCGCAGCGTGGGACAGCGCATGAACGCCGCCAAGCCCCTTCGTAAAGGCTAATGCGCCCTCATAACTGGCCATCATCATGTTCCAGCGTGCGTCTTTATCGCTGCCATCAGCAACGGCGCGCTTCAAAGCACCATTGCGAACCGCGCGGTGCAGGCCGTCTAAGCCGCAACCTTCGGCGGGTGGGTTCACAGCAGGTGTCAGCACCGCTTCGATACAGTGGGTAACGGCATCCATACCTGTCGCAGCAGTCAAACTGGCCGGCAATCCAAGTGTCAAATCAGGGTCGCAAATCGCAGTGTTTGGAATGAGTAGCGGCGAGGCAAACGTTTCTTTCCGCCCATTATTCAAGGTGTTAATGAAGCCAACCGAGACCTCAGACCCCGTGCCTGCTGTTGTGGGGATGGCGATCATTGGGGGTAGGTTTTTGATCTTGCCGCTGCCGCCGGAGATGGCGGCGTAGTCTGAAAGCTCACCGCCGAGGGAGGCGAGGACGGACATCGCTTTCGCCAAGTCCATACTGGAGCCGCCGCCGAGCGCGACGATGCCGTCTGCGCCATGTTCAGTGTAGAGTTTGGCCGTCAAAATAGCTTGATCTTCGGTCGGATTGGCAACCGTATCGGTAAAGACATAAGCTGGCTTGATGTCGCCCAGCGCCTCTAAGATTGTGTCTAGAAGGCCGACTGCCTTGATGCCCGGATCAGTGACGATGAAAGGCTTCGATACGCCGTACCCACCGAGTGTTTTGGCAAGTTTCCCAACTGCGCCGTGATCGAAAATACAGGTGTTCAGGAATCGCATAACGGGCATTTTGGCCTCCAAGGGTGGCGTGTGACTGAGTTGCCGCTACAAAGCCTAAGCGTGGATTGGGGGCAAGTTATCCCCCTGCGGAAATCGCGGCAAAAGGGACAGATTTCATGGCTTCAATTGGTATCGGACTACTCGGTGCGGCGCGGATTTCCGACAAAGCGGTTGTGCATCCAGCCCGTGTTATCCCGCAGGTTAAGCTGGCCGCAATCGCCGCAAGAGACCCTGAAAGAGCCTCGGTTTACGCCGATACACACGGGATTGAGACCGTATTGGAGGGGTATCAAGCCCTGATTGAGGCCGACAGCGTCGATCTGGTGTATAATCCGCTGCCGATTAACCTGCATGCTGAGTGGACGATTAAAGCGCTCGAGGCTGGTAAGCACGTTCTTTGCGAAAAACCGTTCGCTATGAATGCTGATGAGACGCGCGCAATGTTGGCAGCAGCAGATAAAAGCGGAAAGCGTCTGATCGAGGCTTTTCACTATCGCTATCATCCAGCGTTTGAGACTTGTCTGGATTGGGTGCGATCAGGAGAGATTGGCGAAATCCGCGAGATTGAAGCGGTGTTCAATGTTGGGATTGCCGATAATGGCACAGAGATCCGCCACCGTGTCGAAACGGGCGGCGGCGCAATGATGGATCTTGGGTGCTACCCCCTACACTGGGCCTTGAGCTTGATGGGAGAGGGGCCGAGTTCAGTTGAGGCGAAAGCTGAACTGACATCTGTTGGTGTTGATGAGATTATGAGTGCGACACTTGGTTTTGAAAGTGGCGCGGTTGCTAAGCTTAAAACGACGATGGCGGAAGGCACGCCGTTCCGGGCGGATATGCGAATTATCGGAACAGAAGGTGAGATTGAGTTCAAGAACCCGCTTGCCCCGCATATGGGTGCGTCCCTGAAAATAGCTGGTGGTGCAGACGCGGTTATCAACCCGATTAGTACTTATACGTTCCAGCTCGCGCATATTGTGAATGCGCTGGCGACCGGGATGCCGCTCGCAACCGAAGGCGAAATGATCTTGCGGCAACAGCTCGCTTTAGACGCGGTCTATGAGGCCGCTGGGCTGCGGTCACTTCGGTATCTTTAGCGCCTCATCCGCTTAATCCGCGATTTTTCCCTGATTTTGTGCTCTTCTTTTGGTGGGACAAATGAAGGGACGCATCTATGGCTATGTACAAAGACCTTCGTCGTTATGGCGAAGCTAAATCAGCGCATGTCGCACAACGAATATTAGGGCTTCGAGAGAAGCTGCATGATGAAATTACCGGACCGCGCAGATCCAATTCCTTGATCATAGGGTCATGGAATATTCGCAATTTTGACAATGGTTTTGGCGGTGAGCGAACCGATGAGGCCTATCACTATATCGCGGAGATAATCGATCGCTTCGATATTTGTGCCATTCAAGAAGTGATGGGTGACATGGAGCCGCTTAAACGGTTGGTCCGCACGCTGGGCCCACAATGGGATTATTTCGTCACTGACGTCACCGATGGATCAAAGGGCAATAATGAGCGCGGTGCGTTCGTGTTTAACAAAAACAAAGTCTTCTTTCGCAATTTGGTCGGCGAGATTGTGCTTAAAGCGGATGACCTGATCGATGATCGTCAGTTTGCCCGCACGCCATTTTTTGCGGCGTTTCAGGCCCATTGGTTCAGGTTCATTCTATGCTCGACCCATGTCATCTATGGCGGCAGCGATAAGGCGGCAGAAGCGGCGCGCGCCAAAGAGATCAAAGCGCTGGCCGTAAACCTGAAGAAGCGATCTGAAAAGGATGGTGAGGTTTATGTTCTGCTGGGTGATTTGAACGTTGTCGATAAGGACAATGTCACAATGGATGCGCTGAAAGCAGGCAATCTAATGATCCCGGATTTTGGCGGCACGAACCTTGGTGAGAACAAGTATTACGATCAACTGACGTTTACCGGACAGGGCGAGAAAGTTCGTTTGATTAGGCACGGTAAATTCGATTGGCGCGATAAAGTGTTCACGCCCGGTGAAGCCGACCATTATGAGCAATATAATGTCAAAGATGACGGTACGCCGCGCTATTCCGATTGGGACAAGAAGTACCATTACTGGATGACGCACCAAATGTCGGACCATTTACCGATCTGGGTCGAGTTAGAAATCGATTATTCAGACGATTATCTGAAACGGTTCATTCCAACCGCCTAAGGTTTCCAAAATTCGCTGGCCTCTAAGGCGAGGTCAGCGGCAATGTCTTCGGCGCCAATGGTTCTTAACGTGCGTAATAAAACGGCGAGATCAGCGGCGGCGAGCTTGCTTGGTTCACCCTTGGTTTGAGATAAAACCAAAAGCGCTGTTTCGCCGATTGCGCCGCTACGCGCAGCCGCTTCGAGCGCGGTCAAACTGCCGGGTTTTGCGCGTGAGCGAGGGTCCGAACTTTCGTTCAGAAGTGCTCTCGCATCTGGGCCTAGCGGTAGGCCAAACCCGGTCCAAAAGGTTAGCATTTCTGCGGCGCGGTTCTTTCTGGCGGTCGTATCAGCAGCTTCGATCAAGCGGGCTTGAACGGCGCGTTGAGATGCCGATGATTTATCGCCGCCTGTAATCAGATCTGCCGCTTCCAGCAAAGCAATGTCAAACGGTTCAGCTTCAGGTGCGCCCTCAAATTCTAGGGCGGAGAGCCAGCGCCGGGCAAGCGCGCCGTCACCCGCGGCCAGGGCAGCGTGGGCGAAACTGAGCGCGTATTGCGCCGTTTCTGGGCTGCGTTGTAGGCGTTTCAGGTCAGGCAGGAACAATTTCGCGGTGCCGCCATATCGAACCATGTCGGCGCGGGAGACCGTGGATAGAACGGAGTTCAGGCGTTGAGCTTTAAGCCCTGCTGGGATTTCCGGATCGGCAAGACTTACAAGAGCTTGCTCGATTGCGGTTGAGGCTGTTGCGTCTTCATCCGATAGACGATCAAGTATGATTTTGCGGCGATCTTCCGCTGATATGAGGTCGATTTCGGCGGCTATTTGCGCAAAACGGGCGCGCAGCTCGGTCGGAACGCCTGGGCGCTTTGCGGCGGCGGCGGCAAGGTCAGGGCGGGAGCCGGACATTGTAACGCGGGATGTGTCGAGATTGGCTTTTGAAGAGAGCGCAATGTTTAGCCCGGTGTCAAAGCGTGCGTTTGGCGGGCTAGGAACATCGCCTGATGCAGCGAAGACGGCTTCGATAAACCACGGATCGTTGACGCCTTGGGTCGTCGCAAATTCAACAGCGAGTTCGGCCCCGGCATAGTTTTCTTGTAAAATCGCGCAGACGACGCGCAGTTTTAGCCAATATTTGCCCTCTGGCAGGGGGCCAGCAACGCGGCGACAGGCGGAGGCTTCTTGCCCGCTGGCCATTTCTAGATCGACTGCAATTGTTTCGGCGTCGAGCCCGCGAGCCTTGCTTTCAAGGTGCGGCGCAAGTGCAGCGGCGGCGCGGGCCTCGCCCAATTCCAACATTAAGCGGGCGCGCTCTGCTAAAAGCGCTTCGGCGTTTTCACCGCGCGGGCGCTCTGTTGGGGACAGAACAACGCGGCGTAGCAAGCTGCGCTCAGACGGCGTTAACCGGTTGGTACGAACGGATTTTAGCAATTTGAGGAGAGATTCGTCATCTGAGCCGGACCAAAGCCGCGTTGGAAACTCTTTCTCAGTTGATGAGAGGTAGCGGGTGCCCCACGCGCTAAGGTCGCCCATGCCTTCGCTCTCAATTTGTGCGGTGGCGATAGGGGCTAGGCATAGGGCGGTCAGGCCAGATAGAAGCGCGGCCTTAAAGAACATGCTCAATCTCCACACGGACTTCGCCCGCTTCAGGCTTTTGCGCTTCCAATGATTGGCCAAGCCACCACAGAGCGCCCAGCACGGCCACAATGAGCAGAGCCAGAATTATGAGCCATTTCTTCATTTTAAGCGGCCTTTCGTATGTCTTCACTACGGTCTGTGATTGCCCGAACCGTCTCCTCTGTATAGGACAGGTTCTGTGAAACCGAAAAGACCATGGCTGAAGACCGAACTAGTATCCTGAAAACTGGCACAAATGAGGCGATTGCTGCAGGCCGCACAATTGCGCTTGTTGGGCTTATGGGTGCTGGTAAATCTACCGTGGGTCGCAGACTGGCGAATAAGCTGGGTCGGCCGTTCTTTGATAGTGACGATGAGATTGAAAAAGCTGCTGGGCTTTCCGTTTCGGATATTTTTACAATGCATGGCGAGGAAGAGTTTCGGCGCGGGGAGTATAAAGTTCTGGCGCGGTTGCTGGACGGTGAGCCGCATGTCTTGGCGACAGGTGGCGGGGCGTACTTAAACCCGCTGACGCGCGATTTGATGCGCGAAAAAGCGGTCACGATTTGGTTGAATGCCGACTTGGAAACACTGTGGAAGCGCGTATCGAAGCGTAACCATCGCCCGCTTCTTAAAGCCCCGAACCCGAAAGATGTTCTGTCGAACCTGCTTTATGATCGAATACCAATCTACGAATTGGCCGATATAACCGTGCCAAGTGTTGATGGACCGCATTCCAAAACGGTTGAAGCCATTTTGACCGCATTACAGAACTGGACGCCGAAAAGTCATGACTGATCCCCGAAAGGTGCGTGTTGAATTAGGGGCCCGCGCTTATGACATTCTGATTGGCGAGGGTTTGCTGGCCCAAGCGGGTAAGTTGATCGTGCCATTTGCGAAACGCCAACGTGTATTTGTCGTCTCCGATGAGACCGTTTGGGGATTGCACGGTGAGGCTTTGCAAGCTGGACTTGCGAATGAACAAATTGAAGCTGTTTCCTTGGCTGCCCCAGCCGGTGAGCAGACAAAATCATGGGCGCAGCTTGGATCGGTTTTGGACTGGCTGTTGGACAATGGCGCTGGCCGTGATGATGTGCTGATCGCCTTTGGCGGCGGCGTAGTGGGTGATCTAACCGGGCTTGCAGCGTCCTTGATGAAGCGCGGAATGAGCTTTGTGCAAATCCCGACGACTTTATTGGCGCAGGTTGATAGCTCTGTCGGCGGTAAAACCGCGGTGAACACGGGGCATGGCAAGAATTTGGTCGGCGCGTTCTACCAACCGCGACTTGTGATTGCAGATACGGGCCTTCTGAAGACACTGCCTGAGCGTGAGCGCCGGGCCGGTTATGCGGAAATCGTGAAATATGGTCTGATTGATGACCCTGAATTTATTGAATGGTTGGAAGTGAACGGCGCAGATGTTGTTGCGCTTCAAGCCGATGCAATCGCGAAAGCTGTTGCTGTTTCCTGCGAAGCGAAGGCGCGAATTGTTGCGCAAGACGAACGCGAGGGCGGAATCCGCGCGCTCCTGAACCTTGGGCACACGTTCGGGCATACGCTTGAGGCCGCAAACGGTTATGGATCAGCACTGTTGCATGGCGAAGCGGTTGGAACCGGCATGGCGCTGGCGCTTCGATATTCCGTTCGCGCTGGCCTGATGAACGGTCAAGATGCAGAGCGGGGGTGCCGGGTACTGGCTGCGTCTGGCCTTCAAACGGAACTATCTAAACTAGACGGCGGTCCCTATGAAGCGGGCGACCTCGCCGAAGCGATGAAACAGGACAAGAAAGTTCGAAATGGGCGTGTGCCCCTGATTCTTGCAAGAGGATTAGGGAAAGCCTTTATCTATCCGGAGGCCGATTTGGCTGATGTGAAATTATTCCTACAAGAGGAGTTGGGAAAAAGCTGATGATTATCGGCACTGCGATTACAATTTTAATTCTGATAGGGATGTCTGCATTCTTTTCGGGTTCCGAAACGGCACTGACTGCGGCTAGTCGTGCGCGCATTCTTCAATTGGAGAAGGATGGCGACATTAGAGCCGCGCGCGTCAATAGCCTTATCGCGGACAGAGAGCGTCTGATCGGGGCGATCCTTCTAGGTAATAATCTCGTCAATATTTTGGCATCCGCATTGGCAACAAGCCTATTCATGAACCTGATGCCTGGCGCTGGCGGTGTTGCATTGGCAACGGCGGTGATGACGGTGCTGGTGCTTGTTTTCGCGGAAGTTCTTCCGAAAACATATGCGATCACACGGTCTGATCAGATGGCGATGTCGGTATCGCGGCCGATCTCTTGGTTAGTGGCAGCAGTTAGTTGGATCGTGGTTGGCATCCAAGTGATCGTGAACGCAACGCTTCGATTGGTTGGTGTGAAGCCACCTGATGATGCTGTCAGTGCAGAGGAAGATATCCGAGGCACGATTGACCTTCACCATTCCGAAGAGGGTTTGGACGCCAAGAACCGTCACCGCCTTGTGGGCGCGCTGGACCTAAAGGATATGACCGTCGAAGAGGTGATGATCCATCGCAAGAATATTGTGATGATTGATGTGAACCAACCGGCCGATGCGATTGTTCGCAAAGCCTTGGCTAGCCCCCATACGCGTCTGCCACTTTACCGTGAAACGCAGGAAGAGATTGTTGGCGTTCTGCACGTCAAAGACCTGCTGCGCGCGATTGTTGGGAATAATGGGAAGACTGACGGCCTGAATATACTCGAGCTTTGCCGTGATCCATGGTTCATTCCAGAAACGACGTGGGCCGAAGATCAGCTTGACCTTTTTCTTAAACAGCGAAGCCATTTTGCGTTGGTTGTTGATGAATATGGCGCGCTTCAGGGCCTTGTGACGCTTGAAGATATTCTGGAAGAGATCGTTGGCGATATCCGCGATGAGCATGATGTTGTTGTGCGCGGTGTTCGCCCACAAGACGATGATGATGCTGTCTATGTTGAAGGCTGGGTGACGATCCGTGATCTCAACCGGGCAACCGGGTGGGACCTGCCGGATGAAGAAGCTGTGACGATCGCGGGCCTGGTGATCCATGAGGCGCAAACTATACCTGAGCCGGGGCAGCGCTTTGCTTTCCACGGCTATCGCTTTGATATTGCGCGCAAAACACGTAACCAAATCACGGGATTGAAGGTTGTGCCAATACCAAACGATGAGGACTAATCATGCGAACGTTTGACGAAATATTGGACTTTGCCGCGCAGCATCACGGTTCCCGATTGGCCGTGCTTGAGGCCGCCTCGAATGGTTATTTAAAGGATGATTTGAAAACGGTTAGCGATAGCCAGTACCTTTCTGAAATGTCGCAAGCGGTTTTTAGTGCTGGGTTCAACTGGACCGTCATTCGCAATAAATGGCCGGGTTTTATGGAAGCCTTTAAGGGGTTTGAGCCGCATGCGGTGGCTTTCTTCTCTGACGAGGATATGGACCGCTTGCTCAGCAATACAGCGATTGTGCGCAATGGTCAGAAGATCAAAGCCACGATTGAGAATGCCCGTTTCATGGTTGGTGTCATAAAAGAGCATGGGTCGTTTGGGGCATTTCTGGAGAAGTGGCCGGAAGATGATCAGGCTGGACTGCTGGCCTATTTGCACAAGAATGGATCACGTCTGGGCGGCGCGACGGCGCAGTACTTTCTGCGGTTTGCGGGCTATGATGCTTGGATCACCTCACGCGATGTTTGTGCAGCATTGGTCCGTGAAGGTGTTCTGGATAAGCCTGCTGCGACGAGTAAATCTGCGAAGGCAAAGGTCGATCAAGCCTTTACGATATTGCACGAAGAGAGCGGTCAGCCGCGCTCTGTCATTTCGCGAATCTTGGCGCTTTCGGTCGGATAAATCTGTCCTAAAATTTAAGTTTCCCAATTCCAGCCTTTTTTGCGCCTCAAAGGCGCGCTTCCTTCTGTAAAACTGTTTAGGAGAGAGATTATGGGTGGACATTGGAAGCCGTGGTTAGCCGCAATGATTGCGAGTGGGATTATTGTTGGGTGTACAACCAGCGATCCGGGAGCCGTTACTGAACTTGGTGCAGGGGGCGCAGAGACGAGCGAGCCCGTTGCCCCGCCCGCGCCCCCGCCTCCTCCGCCACCTCCTCCTCCGCCACCACCTCCGCCACCACCACCTCCTCCTCCTCCTCCCCCGGAAATT
>JAQWGO010000031.1 GCA_029238175.1 Henriciella sp.
GGCGGTGGGTTTTCTTCCGTTCGTCTGCGTGTCGAGCCGGGCCTAATGGCGGATACTGACCATTTAAAGCTATGGATGCGGCCGGATGAGCGGCGATATTCATTCACGATGCGAACAGATGTAACCTATCGCGGGCGGCCCGTTGCGTTCCGCGCGGATGTGACATCAGGCGCGCCGGGCGAATGGGGCGAGGGTATTCTCGACTATTCGGATTTGAAGGCATCGATCTTTGGCCGGCCAGTGTTTGGGGCGGAATTTGATCCTGCATCCGTGCGCGAGGTTAGCCTTATCATTTATGACGGGTTGGACGGACCGTTCCGTATGGATTTGAAGCGGATAGAGGCCTGTTCCGGTATGAATGAAGCGGTGTCCTGACGCCAACGCTTGACCAATCAGGCGCTCAGGCGCAGGGACGTGGGATGAGTGAAACGACTTCGACATCTGAAGATAAACCATCCCGATCTAAGCGTGGGCTTTGGCTTGCGGTTGGCGCTTTAGTGCTGGTGTTGAGCCTATTTTTGTTCGGCAAATATACCGACTTTATCAATCTGGATAGCTTGCAGGAAACGATACGTCTGTTCGCGGAAGGCCCCTGGGGTGTTCCGGCGGTCATTCTAGCGTTTTGCGCTTGCGCTTTTATTGGTGTTCCGCAGTTCGTTTTGATCGGCATCGCCGTTTATGCGTTCGGCCCGGTTGAAGGTGCCTTATGGTCCTGGGTTGCGTCGATGATTTCTGGCGCGCTGACCTTTTGGTTGGGACGATTGTTTGGTGAGGCGACACTGGCGCGGCTGGGTGAAGGCCGGATCAAGCGGTTTACAAGGTTCATTGCGCGCAATGCATTTGCGGCGAGCGCGATTGTTCGCAACGCGCCAGCGGGCCCATTCCTGATGGTCAATATGGTGTTTGGCGCCGTGCGCGCGAAGTTCCTGCACTATTGGGCGGGGATGGGGCTTGGGATTGTTCCGAAGATCGCGATGATCGCATTCGGTCTGCAGGCGATACAAGCAGCGCTTGGCGGGAATATCTGGCTGGCAGTTGCGACGGCGGTCGCGGCGATTGCGGTCTTCCTTGGTGGCTGGCTCTATGTGAGGTATCGGCGCACCAAAGGGGATAATATTGCGCTGAACGCTGATTAGGCTGTTGACAGCGCTGCCGTGCGCGCGCATCCATTCGACATGAGCAATAATTTGCCCCTACTTAGCCTATTGCAGCTTATCGGCCCCTGGCCGGTAGCGACTGTGGCCTAGCGCCCAGTCCGCGGCCAGGGGACGAGAGACCTAATCAGCTTCTTTTTCGATCTTCAGGCCGTACAATGACCGACACTTCTGACATAATAATTTTTGACACGACCATGCGCGATGGTGAGCAATCGCCCGGCGCATCCATGACCCATAATGAGAAGCTTGCGCTTGGTGAGCTGCTTGAAACGATGGGCGTGCATGTCATCGAAGCGGGCTTTCCAGCGGCCTCGATTGGCGATTTTGAGTCGGTCAGTGAGATTGCAAGGCGATCTAAGGATGCTGTGATTTGCGGTCTGGCGCGGTCTACGCCAAAGGATATTGATCGCTGCGCAGAGGCGGTTCGAAATGCTGCCCGCCCGCGTATTCACACGTTTATCTCTACAAGCCCCGTTCACATGAAGCATAAGCTGAAAATGGGCGCGAATGCTGTTCTAGAGGCCGTTGGGCGCTCCGTCGCGCAGGCACGTAACTTGGTTGATGATGTTGAGTGGAGCCCAGAAGACGCGACGCGCACAGAATTTGACTTTCTGTGCAAGTGCATCGACGCGGCGATTACGAGCGGGGCAACCACGATCAATATTCCAGACACGGTCGGATACTCGCACCCAGAAGAATATGGCCGATTGATCCGCACCTTGCGCGAAACGATCCCGAATTCGGATAAAGTCATTTGGTCGACGCATTGCCACAATGATCTGGGGCTTGCGGTCGCCAATTCTATCGCAGGGGTCAGCAATGGCGCACGTCAGGTTGAGTGTACAATCAATGGCTTGGGCGAGCGGGCTGGCAATGCGGCGTTAGAAGAAGTCGTGATGGCGTTTAATGTCCGCCAAGATGAGCTGCCGTTCAAGACCGGTATTGATACGACGAAATTGGCCACGGCCAGCCATATGGTCAGCCGGATTACGGGCTTTCCGGTGCAATATAATAAAGCCATCGTCGGTAAGAATGCGTTCGCGCATGAGAGCGGTATTCACCAGGATGGGATGCTGAAGAACTCTGAAACCTACGAGATTATGAAGCCGGAAGATGTCGGCGTTTCCAAAACGAGCCTCGTTATGGGCAAGCTGTCTGGCCGCAATGCTTTCCGCGATAAGCTGGAAAGCCTTGGATATGAGTTGGATAAAGAGGCGCTGAATGAAGCCTTCATCCGGTTCAAGGCGCTGGCGGATAAGAAGAAGCACGTCTTTGATGACGATATTCTGGCTTTGGTGGATGATCAGCTTTCGGCTGTTGGTGAGCGTATCTCATTCCAGAAACTGCGCGTGATTGCAGGATCTGAAGGACCGCAGACTGCGGATTTGTCTGTCACTGTTGATGGCGAGGATCACGATATCAGTTGTTCGGGGAATGGCCCGGTCGATGCCGTGTTTAATGCCATTCGCCAGATCGTACCGCATGAGGGTAAGTTAGACCTGTTCCAGGTGCACGCGGTGACTGGCGGTACAGATGCGCAAGCCGAGGTCTCTGTGCGCTTGAAGGGCGAGGGCATTATGGCGACCGGGCGCTCATCTGACCCGGACACTTTGGTCGCGAGTGCAAAAGCCTATATCCATGCTTTGAATAAGCTTGAGGCGCGTCGCTTGAAGCGGATGGCTGCATAATATCAATCAAACGATGCGTACACTTGATGTGCGTTGTGTTTTCATAGCCCGACACTGATCTGTAACAGTGGCGGGCTTTTTGATATATAGGAACGATTAGTACACTTTATCTGCGTCCTGACTCTTGCTTTAATCAGATGTAAACGGCATTGGGGTATTGGGCTGACTGTTAACTAAAGTGATTTGCGAGCGTTTTGCGGCGTTCCAACAGACAAGAAGCGACAAATACAATGATTGGTAGCCTCCTCGGCATTCTCTCCACAGATATGGCCATTGACCTCGGAACAGCGAATACGCTGGTCTATGTAAAGGGGCAGGGCATCAAACTCGATGAACCATCGGTTGTTGCCTACATGAATCAAGGCGGCCGCAAGATGGTCTATGCCGTTGGTGACGATGCCAAGAAGATGCTTGGTAAAACGCCAATGAATATGGAAGCCATTCGCCCGATGCGAGATGGCGTGATCGCTGACTTCGAAGTCGCCGAAGAGATGATCAAACACTTCATCCGCAAGGTCCATAATCGCCGCGCCTTTGTTTCTCCGCTGATCATTATTTGTGTGCCAAGTTCCGCAACGAACGTTGAGCGCCGTGCTATCCATCAATCTGCTCTGGCGGCAGGTGCGCGTGAAGTGCATCTGATTGATGAGCCATTGGCCGCCGCGATTGGTGCGGGCCTACCGATTGAAGAACCTGCGGGATCTATGGTCGTTGATATTGGTGGTGGTACGACTGAGGTCGCGGTCCTGTCGCTTGGCGGGCAAGTCTATTCGCGGTCTGTCCGCGTCGGCGGTGACAAGATGGATGAAGCCATCATGGCGTACCTCCGCAAGCACCAAGGTATTTTGGTGGGTGAGATGTCGGCTGAGCGGATCAAGAAACAGATCGGTACTGCAATGGCACCTGAGAGCGGTGACGGGATGACCGTTACAGTTCGTGGCCGCGCAACGGGTGACGGTGTCCCGAACGAAGTTGAGATTAATGAACGGATGATGGCTGAGGCTCTCGCTGACCCGGTACAAGAGATCGTTGATGCGGTCCGTATTGCGCTTGAAGCGATGCCGCCTGAACTAGCTGCTGATATCGTTGATCGTGGTATCGTACTCACAGGCGGCGGCGCACTGCTGCGTAACCTTGATGTGGTTCTGCGTGAGCAGGCGCGTTTGCCAGTTATGATTGCGGAAGACCCGTTGAAATGTGTCGCGAACGGGTGTGGATTCGTTTTGGAAAATATCTCGCGTATGAAAAACGTTCTTTCGCCAGAAGTTTGACATGATTGGTGCCTAGCCCGGCACCTGACGATGACACGAAAGGATCAGGCCCATGCCACGCGCCAGCGGCAAGGGATATAAGCAAAGACCGCTACGGCGGTACGGCTTCTTTATAGCTGTTGCTGGCCTGATCGCGCTCTTACTTTTGCAATCCTCACCGCGCCTTCGGGGGCAGGTTGAGCCGATCCGAACGGCGGCATCTGACCAATTGTATAATGTTACCCGGCCAAACTTGGTTGATCGCTTAACTGGCGCTGCTGGTAAAGACAGACAAATATTGGAGCTTGAAACGCGTGTGCGAGAATTGGCTCAATATAAGGCGCTTGCGTTGACAATGGCTGAGCGGCTTGAGGTCTACGAAGACATCCTCAACATGCAGGGTGAACCGGGCGGCGCGGAAGTTACGGCGCGTATTATGGCCGAGACAAACGGTCCGTTCGCTGAAGCTTTGTTGGCGAATGCTGGCGCCGCAAACGGTGTTCAGGAAGGCTATTTCGCTGAGAATGATCGCGGTTTGGTTGGACGTGTTGTTCAGGTGGGTCAGCGCTCTTCGCGTATCTTAAAGGTTACGGACTTTAATAGCCGTGTGCCGGTTATGGGTGAAGCAAGTGGCCTGCGCGCAATGATGTTTGGTGGACGCGATGGACTAGGTCGACTGACGGACCTGCCGGAGCAGGGCCAGTTTTTGCCGAATGAGCGGATTTTAACGTCTGGTGAAGGCGGGCTGTACCCGCGCGGCGTCGTGGTTGGAACGGTTCTGCCCTATGAGGATGACGATATCCGGGTAAACTTGGAAATGTTGCGCGGGCAGCTCAGCTATGTGCGCTTGAAGCCTGCGATTAGTATTCCGCGCCCTGAAGATTTTCCGGTTGAGACAGAGGTGGCTGAAGTCACGGATGAGGCTGGGCAATGATGGGGCTTGGCTCAGTTCCAGACTTTCTGTCGATGCGCTGGGATGCTGCGCGGCCTCGGCTTAGGCTGGCGATTGGAGCTTTGATCGTGGCGCTTGTCGGGTTGGCGGGCTTAACCCCTAAGGCTTTGTTTGGCGTGCCGCTGACATGGCCATATGTGAGTTTGATTGCGGCTGTTGGCTGGGGGCGTTCTGGGCTGGCTTTCGGGCCGATCATTTTACTTGTTTTGTTTGGATTTGCGCAGGATGCTTCTCAGGCGCCTTGGGGCAGTCATGGGCTGGCCAACCTTTTGACTTTTGGTTTGGCTGTTGTGGTTAGTCAGACGTTTGATGGCGACCGGGGAAGCGGAGCAGGCTTCGAGCTTCCCCTTGCTTGTCTTTTTGCGGGTGTCGCACTGGTTTGGGCAATTGCGAGTATTGCGGTTGGTCATGCCGTTCGGGTGACGCCAATGTTGGCAGCCTATTTTGCCACCGTGATTATCTATATGCTGATGGCACCTTTGTTTGATCTTGGGATTCGGCGCGGCCTTAGAGGCGGAGCGGCAGCATGAACGGTAATCGACCCATAGATGCATTGTTTAGTCGCCGCGCACTGATTGCTGCGGCCGCGGGCGGAACCCTGTTTGGCGGGTTGATTGCGCGTCTATTCCAGCTTCAGATCATGGAGCATGAACGGTTCAGCGTCGCTGCGGCTGATAATGGCGTGCGGCTTGATCTTGCGCCGCCGAAACGTGGACGCATCTTGGACCGGTTTGGCCGCCCACTTGCGGCGCACCGGCAAGCAGGGCGTGTGTCGATTGTGCGTGAACAGGCCGAAGATCTGCCGCGATTGATGAATGTGTTGTCAGATCATATCGAGATGTCGCCTGAACGTCAGGCGCGGTTGATCAATGAAGCAAGACGGCAAGCCAGCTTCCAGCCAGTGATTGTAGCCAGTGAGTTGTCTTACGAAGACTTTGCACGCCTGTCTGTGCTGGCACCCCAGATGCCGGGATTACAGGTTGAGATGGCATCGACGCGGTCTTATCCGCGTGGCCGGGATTTTGCCCATGTTATGGGTTATGTCGCCAAAGCGAGTGAGCGTGATCTGGAGCGGTTGAGTGATGGCTCGACAGCGCAGGAGCGTTCAGCTATCCGCCGGTTGTTCAAACATCCAGATATGCGCACTGGGCGATCTGGCGTGGAGCGGTTTGCAGAAGAATGGCTGCGTGGTGAGGCAGGCTTCCGGAAGCTTGAAACCAATGCTGCTGGCCGTATCATCAAAGAGTTTGATGACCCGGCATTGGCCCCAAAGCAGGGCAAAGACCTCTACCTGACGGTTGATTCTGACTTGCAGCGTTTTGCGATTGATCGGTTTGAATCTGAAAGCGGCGCGGCAGTGGTTATGGATATTGAGAGCGGTGATATTCTCGCCTTTGTCTCAACACCCGCGTTTGACCCGAATGATTTTGTGAATGGTATTTCGTCCAAAGACTACGCGCTTTTGAGAGACGATACGGAATATTCGCCGCTTTATCACAAAGCCTATGATGGCACGTATCCGCCGGGATCGACCTATAAGATGGTCGTGGCCTCTGCGGCGTTGGATGCGGGCATTATCAATCCAGAAGAGCGCGTATTCTGTCCGGGGCATTACCGGTTCGGTAACAATACGTGGCATTGCTGGAAACGTGGCGGTCATGGTTCGGTCAATATGCATTGGGCGATCAAGGGCTCTTGCGATGTCTATTTCTATGAGATTGCGAAGCGCATGGGTGTTGAGCACTTGGCTGAATATTCCAAGAAGTTTGGATTCGGACAACGCTGGGAGCTGGGCATTATGGGCGGGCGCTCTGGCGTTGTGCCAAACGATGCTTGGAAGCGCGCAGCGCGCGGTGAGCCTTGGTATGAAGGTGAGACGCTGAATGTCGGGATTGGCCAAGGGCAGGTGTCGACTTCGCCATTGCAGCTTGCGGTGATGACCGCGCGGATTGCGGCTGAGGGAAAGATTATCACGCCGCGGATCATTGGTGAGGGGCCGCGCCCTGATGCTGACATTCCGTTGGATGAGCCGCTTGATGCCGACCTGATGCGGCGGATGAAAGCCGGGATGTATGGCGTGACCTCTGAGGCTGGAGGCACGGCGCTTCGGTCCGGTGACTTAGGCCTGGGCGGGCCGCGTCTGGCGGGTAAGACTGGCACGGCGCAGGTCCGGCGGATTTCCCGCGCCGAACGGGCGTCGGGTATCTTGAAGGGTGACAATATTGACCGTAGGTTGCGCGATCACGCTCTGTTTGTCGCCTACGCGCCGCATGACGATCCAAAATATGCGATCTCTGTGATTGTTGAGCATGGTGAGGGCGGATCAAGAACCGCCGCACCGATTGCGCGCGATATTGTGGCCGAAGCGATGCTGCTGGATGCTCGGCGGACGCCAGTCTACACAAGGACGGCGAATGTTGGTGGCTCAAGCTCTGGCAATGGAGGGCTATAGGCCATGTCCATTGCGCGCGCGAGTAGATTAGATTTCAATCGAAAGACCTTGCTAGGGCAAGTCGGTGCCTTGCCGTGGGGACTGATCCTTTTGTTTGTTGCGATGGCGATGATCGGTGTGGCGACGCTGCATTCGGCGACTTTTACCAATCCGGGAGAGGCCGACTTGCCAATGAAGCAGGCGGTGCGGTTTGGGATCGCGCTGGTTGTCTTGCTTATTGCTGGATTGGTACCGATTAAGTGGTATTTGACGCTGGCCTGGCCGATTTATTTCGGAACTTTGGCGCTGCTGGTTGGGGTTGAGCTATTCGGAACAGTTGGCGGCGGTGCACAGCGCTGGCTGCAGATTGGACCCATTGGCGTGCAGCCGTCCGAGTTTATGAAAGTGGCTGCAACGCTGGCGCTCGCCGCGTATTATCATAAACGCTGGAATGATTATTCGGGCGGGTTCCTGCTGCACGTACCGGCTCTGGCGATCATTATAATCCCGGCGGCTTTGGTGTTTCGGCAACCTGATTTTGGCACGACGCTGGCTCTTTTTGCATCTGGTGGAATGTTGATATTCCTCGCGGGTCTGTGGTGGCGTGTGATTATGGCGATTGGGGTTGCGGCAGTTGCGAGCATTCCCGCGATCTATTTCTTTGTGCTGCAAGACTATCAACGCGAGCGGGTCGATACGTATCTGGCGCAGCTTACAGGGCAGTCGGTCAATGTGATGGATGATGGCTACCAAATTGAGCAGGCTAAAATCGCGATTGGCTCAGGCGGCTGGACCGGTAAAGGCTATATGGAGGGCACGCAGTCGCAGCTCGATTACATTCCTGAGCAGCACACTGATTTCATTCTGACGGTTCTGGCGGAAGAGTTTGGGTTTTTGGTGACCAGCGGCGTTTTGGTCTTGTGGATGGTCATTTTGGGATTGAGCCTCGCCATCGCGATGCGAGCGAGTAGTTTGTTCGCGCGGTTTGCTGCGGCTGGCGCGGTTGCGACCGTCGCGTTCTACATTCTGTTCAATGTTGCTATGGTGCTGGGCCTATTGCCGGTTGTGGGGGTGCCGCTTCCTTTGCTTTCGTATGGTGGGACAGTGATGCTGACGACTGCGGCTTGCTTTGGATTGGTTTGCTCCGCGCATCTTGGCCGAAATGAGCCGCTCACGAGTAGTTGATGCTCTAATCGACACAGTACGTCACAATTCTCTGCCCTTTATTCGGACCTCTCGTTGATTTTTGTTTCGCGATAGCTAGTGTCCGGCCAAAATCATTCCTCAGGAGGAGATGTATATGGCCGGCATTGGTCGCAAGACAGACGCGTGGGGTTCGCGCTTCGGATTCATTATGGCGGCGGTGGGTTCATCCGTCGGCCTTGGTAACTTTTGGCGGTTTCCGTATACGGCTGGTGAGAATGGCGGCGGCGCCTTCATCATCATCTACTTGCTGTGTGTGCTCGCATTCGGTTTGCCAGTATTGATGGCTGAGTATGGCATGGGCCGTAAATCCGGCATGTCAGCGATTGAAGGCATTCATTCTTTAGCGCGGGCCGAAAGTAAAAGCTCAAACTGGGGTGTCGTTGGTTGGATCGGGTCGCTTGCAGCGTTCTTTATCCTGACCTTCTATATGGTCATTTCCGCTTGGGTTATCGAGTTTATTCCCGAAGCGTTTGGCGGGACTTTCAGTGGATTTGCTGACGAAGCGGCGCGGTTAACTGCGGAAGCGCAGTCGGCCGATCCGAATGCGGCTGCCGTAACGATTGCTGATGTTTCCGGAGCGAACTTTAGTGAGGCGATTGGGAATAAGAACCTGATCCTCATGTGGCTTGGCATCTTTATCAGCGTCAATGTGCTGATTGTTGCACAGGGTGTAAAAGGCGGCATTGAGCGCGCGGCAAGCATTCTGATGCCGCTCTTCTTTATCCTGCTCATCTTCATTGTTGGTTATGCGCTGACACAGGGTGATGCGGCGCAGGCAGCGGCCTTCTTGCTGACCCCAGACTTCTCTCAAGTCACGTTCAACACAGTCCTAGCTGCGGTTGGTCAGGCCTTCTTCTCAATCGGTGTCGGCTCATGTTTGATGATCACATATGGTGCTTATCTGACGAAAGAGACCAACATTCCTCGATCTTCGATGATTGTTGCTGGCGCTGATACAATGGTGGCGATTATTGCTGGTTTTGCGATTTTCCCGATCGTGTTTGCCTTCAATGCACCCGTTGATGCGGGCCCAAGCTTGTTCTTTATCTCTTTGCCAATGGCCTTTGGTGAGATGCCATATGGCGACTTGATCGGCGGTGCCTTCTTTACGCTCGCGCTGTTCGCGGCGTTGACGTCATCCATCTCGCTGATGGAAGTCGGTGTCTCTTGGCTTGAGGAGCGTCAGGGTGTGCACCGTTGGGGCGCATCTGTCGGCGTTGGGTTTGTGCTGTTTATGATCGGTGCAGGCTATGTTCATTCAGGCGACTATATCGACTTTGCTGACATGATTACCGGTACGATTATGTTGCCGCTTTGCGGACTGTTGATTGCGATATTCTCAGGCTGGGTATTGAGCCGAGATATGCTCACATCCGAGTTCGGTGAAGGCAATGTTATGAACGTTTGGCGTTTTGCGGTCCGTTGGGTCGTTCCGCCCGCATTGGTTGTGATCCTCGTCTTTGGTATCATGGACAAGTTTTAAGCTTACAATTCGAACTAAGCTCAAAATAAAAGCCCCGCCTCTGGATCAGAGGCGGGGCTTTCTTCTGGAGGTTTAGTTTCAAGGGGAGGAAACACCTCCAGAAGCTAGCTCTCGGGACTACTCAATCGGGGAGAGCAACTCAGGTGCGGTGACCAATTGGCGGACACCGTGTGACTTCGTCTCGTTAAAGACGTTACCATCTTCTGCCCATGCGTGGAGCGAGTTGATGTCAACTTTGGCGCATTGCGGACGCACAGACCATGTGACCTGAAGCGGTGAGCATGTTTGCTGTGTGTAGCTTGGTCCAGTTGTTGAACCGCGGAACACGACGGGTGTCCCAGTATCTGACGGGATCATGCCCGGCTGGTACATGCCGCCAGTTTTGCCGACGGCTGCCATCTTGGTGAAGTCCATAGCGCTGCCATCATTCACAACAAGGAATGTCTGAGCCTCAACACGGAGCAGTGGATCGGTACATGTGTCGCTAAGGCATGAGCCGAGGCCTTCGCCCGGTTCAATGTCGCAAGATGTATGGACGAAGTGAACTTCAATTGTGTCGCCAGGCTTAACGCCCTTGTATGCGCCTTCGGCTGGAGCGAGTTCAGCTTCAGTCAGGTCGGCTGTGCCATTACAGGCATATCCGCCGCTGTCAGTGTCGTTCACAAACACGCTATAGCCTGGCGCTTTGTGCTCTGCATTTGTGTGTGTGTGGATGTTGCAAAGGTTCAGCGCTGTTGAAGCAGGCGCCATCGGGAATGCGTTAGTGTTTAGGCCGGTAACGCTAGCAATGTCGCGCGGCGTTTGCGGGCCCATGCCGACGCAAAGTCCTGCTTCATTCGTCGCTTCGACGGTTTTAGTTGTCTCAACTGTGTCAGCATTTGCGACGTCGGTACCGGTGTCACTTGCACAGCCAGCAAGCAGTGCAGCCGATAGGGCAGCAGCGAAAGTGTACTTTATGGATCTTGTTCTCCCTCAGGTTGATCACCTGACAGAGATTGTTCTTCTGAACCATATTACGAATAGAAATTAGTACCAGTTTCAATAGCTTTTAGCTATTAAAACTGATCAACGCATAGGGCATTGCTTTGCCTTGAAGGCTTTAACTAAAGCGACGACCGAAATCGCGGGTCGCGCGGATGAGTTTATCCACGATACCTGGCTCAAGGCTGGAATGACCTGCGCCAGGAATGACGTGCAAGTCTGCTTTCGGCCATGCTTTCTTGAGTGCCCATGCTGTCGAGAGCGGCGTCACCACATCATAGCGACCGTGAACAATAACGCCGGGCGTATCTTGAAGCTTGCCAGTGATCTGATCGAGGAGCCAGCTATCGGTCTCAAAGAAGCCCTCATTATAGAAAAAGTGGCATTCGATCCGAGCAAACGCATCAGCGAAATCGTCTTCTTCGAAACGTTTTGGGCGACTGGTTGGGCCTTGAATCGTGATTGTCTCACCTTCCCAGCATGCCCATGCCTTCGCCGCTTCAATGCGCGCGGGATAATCATCGCCTGTTAAGCGCTTGTAGAAGGCCGCTAGCAGATCACCGCGCTCTGCCTCAGGGATGGGTTTAACATAGCGATCATATGAATCTGGGAAGAGGCGGCTTGCGCCTTCCTGATAGAACCACTGGATCTCTGACTTGGTGATCAAGAATATGCCGCGCAGGATAAGACCAAGCGTCCGCTCGGTGTGCATAACCGCGTAAGTGAGAGAGAGGGTAGAACCCCACGAGCCGCCGAAGACGACCCATTTCTCAATACCCAGATGTTCGCGAACCGTCTCAATATCCTCGACGAGGGTCCATGTCGTGTTCTCGCGCAATTCAGAATGCGGTGTGGATTTTCCGCAGCCGCGCTGATCGATTAGGATGATGCGGTACACATTTGGATCGAAGAAGCGGCGCATTTCTGGACTGGAGCCGCCGCCCGGGCCGCCATGCAGGCCGATGACCGGTAGTCCATTCGGATTGCCGGATTCTTCCCAATAAATCTCGTGTATATCGCTGACACGTAGAAAGCCAGATTTGCGCGTTTCGATCGGAGGATAAAGTTTAAGCATTTGTTGCCTTTGTTCACGACCTCTTCACCTATCGACAGTTAGCATATGAATAAAGGGTATGGACGGCGTTTTTATCACCTGTATGAGTTGTTGCGGGTGGAGTTCGATTTAGAGGCGGGTTTTTTAACCAATGCGTAGAGTGTTTGTCACGATTTTAGCAGCAAGTTGCCTCGCCGGTTGTGCGACAGTTTCTATGGTTCCGGGTGAAACCACAGTTGAAACAGGGATTGCTGCGGAACAAAGCAGTCTGCGCCAAGTTTCCAACGCCTATATCAAACAAGCCAAACGCGAAAAATGGATCGAAGACACCCGTGGTTTTTGGAGTCTGGCGAAAGTTCTGGTTGATGGTTCGGATAAAACCGATTCTAAAACGGCTTCCTATGTCGACCATGTTAAAAGTGACGATCCGACAAGTTCAATGAGCCGCGTGACGGCTGATATTCAAGCTTCGCAGCGCGGTTTGGATGTCGTTGTTCGTGAGGCTGACAAGCTTTTGGGCGCATCTATCTCTGAAAAGAGCCTTCGAACTGATGTTTACAGTTTTGAGAGTGCGCTTGTTACCGCGCAGCAGAGTAGACGTAATTTTGCACTGGCGGTTGATACCTTGTCTGGTGACCGTGTTGCCGCGACTGACGCTCTTACCGCTTTTGATGCTTCGATAGATATTGCCAAAGAAAAGGCTGACCAGCTGGTAGACGCGCGTCTCACCAAAGATCAGTCAGTGTCGGGCTCTTAGAGCTTACTTATTTCAATAGAGCGCTATCGAGTTGCCAAGTATCTGCAAGGATTGCGGCTAGTTGAGTTGTGCGCGTTCTAACGGTGTCTGGTGTCCAGTTCATCTGACCCTCGATGTCTTTGGTCAACGCAAATTCAGGTTCGCCGTCGGCGAAATAGAGCGCCTTTTTTTCCACGAAACCGAGATTGTCGGCCGCCAAGTTTGTATGCTGGGTTAATAGTGCGAAGTTGCCAATTGTATCGACCAACTCCCGATGTGTTCCGGAGCCGGGCCAAGCGGTTTTCCATGGCGAATCGTCTGGCAACGTGCGCGGTAGTACATGCTCTACCGTTGCGCGATCGTTTGGACCAAGCGCGCGTCCACCGGCGATGACACCGTTCAGACGTAACGCCATAGCGCGGCGCTGTGCGAATGCCCCGAAGCGACCCTCTAGACGCTCAATAATCTTGCGGCGCTCATCTTTGGTCAGAGCGAGCGGGCCATTGTTTGATAGAAGTTGACGCGGATCGTCGGCAGCATCTGAAAGGCGTTGATAGCGACGTTGCCGTGCGCGCGGCTCGGTGATGACCATCATCGCGGCGTATGCGAACCGTTCAAGATTGTTGAAAAAATCCAGTGCCGTCTGAGGTGATCCATTGTGATTGACGAGGAACTTCAGGGCCGGGGCTCGCCATAGTTGATGGTCGATGAGGCGTAGATAGTTCAAGGCGACATTAATCTCTTCCGACAGGGCGCTGAATTTTGCTTCGCCGCTAGAGATTGTGACATAAGCGTCGACATATGCGGGTAGGTCTTTGCTGAGAAAGTCGCGTGCACCATTGCCTTGGCGCCCAATGACAGCTTTGCGAAACTCAGTTGCGCCTTTTTTGTTCTTACGCGTGTGCAGTGCCCGAATTTGGCTGAGGAGGTCGTCAAACCCCGATCCGCCAAGGCGGGCTTCGTGCTCCGACCATTGCCGGGAAAACTCGCTGGCGTCTTTTGCCGACAGATTCGCGTTCTCTAGAAGGTCAGTTTTGATGATATCATGGCTATTCGGCGCTTTGCCGCGTGTGTTCAGGACACGAAATACGTTGTAGCCGCCATCCCAATCTTCGACGACGACCTTCACGAGCATCAATTGCTCTTGGATGGCTTTTGCCAGTTTGCGGCGGGATTCAGGTGAGAGCGCACGCACTTCTTTGGCAAAATAGGCAGCGTTTTGAACCATCCGCTTTTGGCTTTCGCCATCATTGGGTTCGATCTCGGATGTCAGTGTTGCGCCGGGCGCTTGGATCGCTTCGCGGAAGAAAGGGCCGTCAATATGATTGAGTGTAATTCGCCAGCTCGGCGCGCGGCTCGTGTCGAGCTTTGCGTCGTCGCCGATAAGGTTGTGAATGTCAGCAATCCATTTGGGGTCTGTTTCCATATCTCTGAGGACTGACAGTAGAATAGTAAGCGTTGTTAGGCGTTGTTGGCCGTCAACAATAAGGTAGCCGCCATTATTTTCGCGTACCAGAACGATTGCGCCGATAAAATGAACGTCGCCAGACTCAACGATCTCACTAAGATCGGTCAGTAGGGCTTGAGCTTCTTCAACATCCCAAGAGTAGCTGCGCTGGTATGGCGGCATGGCCATCTCGATACCGGGGCTAAGGAGATCAAAAAGCGTGCTTTCTTGCGCACGGAGTCCCTGTGTCATTCAATTGCGTCTTTCACTCTACCACCCAACCCTTACAGTTAACTCTAGACAGGCTCGGCGAGACCTTCAATTGAAAGTGGCACTGATATTGTCCGATTTCAGGCAAACGTAACAAAGAGGTCACACGCGCAATGAGATGGGTAAGTGTTGAATATAATGGGAATGAGCGATGCGGCCTGTTGCAGGGGGAACGCATCCTCTTCCTCGCGCAGGATCGGCTGGTTGATATTGTTGGTAATCTTGAGGCGGCCGCATCGCGCGCTGGCGAAGGGGGGGAGGCTGTGCTTGGTGATGTGCGCCTCCTGTCGCCAATACCGCGCCCGCGAAAGATATTGGGCATTGGGGTAAACTATGCGGCGCACGCCAAAGAGTCCGTGACGTTCATCACGAATGATAAACCGCAGGTCCAAAAGTGGTTTAATAAGCAGGCGACGGGTGCGAACGGGGCTTATGATCCGGTCTGTTTGCCGAAGGTTTCTGAGCAGTTGGATTATGAGGGGGAGTTGGTGGTGATTATCGGCAAGACTGGCCGCCATGTTCCCGAAGCGCGCGCTATGGAGATGGTCGCCGGATTTGCGATTGGGTGCGATTATTCTGTGCGCGATTGGCAGAGGGCAAGCCCAACCATGATCATGGGTAAAGGGTTTGATACGCACGCGCCGTTTGGGCCATGCCTTGTGACGCCGGATGAGGTTGATGATGTTAGTCGCTTGAAAATAAGCACTTTTGTGAATGGTGAGTTGCGCCAACAAGCGCATGCCGGGGACATGATCTTCAGTATCGCCCAGCAAATTGCGCACCTGACCGCAGCGTTCACGTTAGAGCCGGGGGATGTGATCTTTACCGGGACCCCAGCTGGCGTTGGGGCAGGGCATAAGCCGCCAAAATGGTTGAAGGCTGGCGATAAGGTTGTTGTGGAAATTTCTGGACTAGGTCGGATCGAAAATGAGATTGTGCCGGAATCAGGCAAGACTATCTTGAGATGACGCGGCGATGAGGGGACGATTCACGTGGGATTTGAGGCGATTGAAGCGGGTTCTGTGTGGGATGGCCGCAGGATTGGTGCTGGTATCGTGCGGAAGCGATGACAGCGCGCCTGTTCGCCCTGAAATTACGCCGCAGGATTTTGCGCTTGTGCCATGTGGACCTGGTCTGGCGGAGCGACCCTGCGCTCTGGTCGTGGCGGGCGGCAAGCGGGTTTTGTTTGGGGCGCCAGCCGGGGTGGCTGCAACACTGACCCAAGAGGACCTTCGCGGCTTGGATGCTGTAATGCTGTTCTCATTGCGCGCTGTGGATATTGAAGGCTTAGATGAGGTCCGAAATGAGACATGGTGGGCTGGGCGTGATGAGCCTCTACTGGTGGCGGGGCCAGAAGGCACAACGCAGCTTGTTGAAGCTCTGAACAAGGCGTTTGAGCAATCGGATGCCCTTCGCGTTGTGGAAGAGGGTATTCCAAAGGGTGGTTATGATGCGGCGATCCTTATCGGATCAAACGTTGGTTCCGGTGAGCGTCCGTTTGACACTGGAGACTTCTATATTACCGCCAAGGGCACTGGGAATTGGGATATGGGGTATGGTTCCCATGGCGACCTTGGGGTGGGGTTTGTTATTAGAAGCTGTAACTCAGACATCTATCCATATGAAGAGGGTATGACGCCAGTAGATTTTCACGGCTATGTGGGCTGCGCTGCCGCATGCCAGTATCAGTGGCCGCTAACCGAAACGGTCTTTATCGTCAAAAACTAAGGGCTGAAAAAGCGACGGGGCCCTGTTTGCACAGAGCCCCGGTCTCCCCCGAGACGCCCCCATCCGGCCAAACTGGCCGTGGACCGTGGGCGGTCAGGATTTCAACTCTTAGTTAGGAAGCGTCGCGGATTCTGTCAAACGCCCAGTGCAGGAAACGTTAACCCTTGGTCAGACTGTGGCGAGTGGGACACATTTTTTGTGGCTCTTTGAACGTACTTTTCGCAATTATGCTAACTTTCGTCGCGTGGCATTACGGTTGGTAGCGGTTCATCGCGTTTGCTTTGTTTGAATCGCTTCCGGTATTTGCTTTGATATTCGCGGCGCTGTTTTGTGACCTCATACAGGACGATGCCGGAGCTGGTACCGAGGTTTAGGCTTTCGATCATGCCGAACATAGGTATGGCGACACACATTTCGCTACGCTCAACGGCGAGGGGGCTAATGCCGTGACCCTCGTTGCCAAACCAGACGGCGAGCTTGGGCGCCTCGGTATAGTCGCCTTCGTCAAGGTATATGCTTTTCTTGCCCTTCACATGGGGGGAAGTGACAATCGAAACGTAATTTTTCTTTTCGAGATGGTCGCAGCACGCTTCTGTGCTGTCGAAGCGTTTCACGAAGGTCCACTTAATCGCGGATACTGATAGTTTTGATAGCGCTCGGCGCTCACGCAATTCTTGCCAATCTTCGGGAAAGCTGTTGCCTGGGTCAACGATATATACTTTCTCGACGCCCATCGCGTTTACGTTGCGAATGATCGTCCCGATATTTTTGATATTCTTCGGGTTCTCGATGACGGCAATAAGGTTCTTGCAGCGGTAAGGCTTAATCGCGTCGGCCCGCTTTCTGACGGACGGTTTCGTTTTATCGGTTTCGGTCTCTTCCATGATTTTCAAATACTTGGACCCAGCGAGATAGCAAGGCCGTTCTTTTCCTTGAGAACGATAGCAGTTGACTCTATCAGAAATATAGATAGTTAGATAACTAACTAAAATGGAGTTGGTTATGATTTCACGTCGTGGATTGTTGGTGACGGGTGGCGCGAGTGCCGTTATTTTGGGTGCTGGAGCGGGCGGTGCTGCGTTTTATGCGAACGGGCCGGGCCTTTCAAAGGCGCGGGAGCCTTGGTCAGAGGCGGGCAAGAGTTTTGGTGATCCAAGGATCGATGCGCTGGCCTATGCGATCCTTGCGCCCAACCCGCATAACCGTCAGCCATGGATGTTTGATCTGGTCGGTGAGGACCGGATTGACGTCTATATCGATTTAGACAAACGCCTCCCAGCAACTGACCCTTCTGATCGACAGCTGACCATTGGTTTTGGATGCATGCTGGAACTGCTTCGCATGGCGGCGGCTGAGAAGGGGTATCGCGCTGCCTTGACGCCGTTTCCAGATGGGCAACCTTATCCGCGTCTTTCGGGTAATCGTATGGCGCAAGTTGCGTTCGTGAAGGATGAGTCTATCCTGCGTGACCCGCTATTCGCGAATGTTCTGGCGCGTCGGTCAACGAAAGAGCCTTTCGATACGGCCAAGCCCGTTGATCAGGCGAGCTTAGACGCGACACTGGCAGGGGCAACCGGGCGTTTGGATGTTGGCGGGACGGTCGATGCCGCGCAGAGGCAGCGGATCACGGACCTGGCATGGTTGGGCTTCATGATTGAATATGAGAATGACCCAACCCGCAAAGAGAGCATTGATTTAATGCGGATTGGCAACCGCGCCGTTGTTGAGAACCCGGATGGGATCGACATGGGCGGGGTTCAGATGGGCCTCTTCAAGATGACCGGGATTGTCAGCCATGACGGCCTGAATACGAAGGGAAGCCAAGCCTATAATATCGGCATTGATCTGTACCGAGAGATCATCAACTCAGCGATGGGTTTTGCCTGGATCAAGGCAGAAGAGAATACGCGGCTAACACAGTTGGAAGCAGGTCGAGACTGGGTAAGGATGAACCTTGCGGCGCAGCAGGCGGGGCTTTGCATCCATCCGCTAAGCCAGATTTTACAAGAGTTTCCAGAAATGGCGCAGCCTTATAAGTCTATCCATGCTGAACTGGGCGCGACCGTGGACGGCGTTGTTCATATGCTGGGCCGGGTTGGGTATACGAAGTTTCCAGCGGCAAGCCCGCGTTGGCCTATCGAAAGCAAGCTGATAAGCACCTAAGAATGAACGATTCTCGCGGCCCAATGATCTTTGAACTGTTTAAAGAGATTGGGATTATCAACCAGCTGTCGACCGTTAGGTTTACCAAGGCGCTTGCGCCCGATCTGAACCCGTCCGAGTTTAGTGTGCTGAACCATTTTGTCATGCGCGGTGATGGTAAAACGCCAAGTTATCTGGCCAAAGCCTTTCAAATGACAAAGCCGTCTATGACGGCGATTGTCGGCAAGCTTGCGGCCAAGGGCTATGTTGAGATCGCGGCGGGTGAGAAGGATCGTCGGCAAAAGTTTGTGACAATCACGGAAGCTGGACGCGCGGCGCGGGCGCGGGGGCTTGAGGCCGTTGGCCCGCTTGCCGGAGAGGTGATGGCGGGATTTGATGTTTCAAAGCTGGCTGAGATATTGCCTATTTTGCAACAGTTACGAGAATTCTTGGATGAAGCCCGGAATGTTGAGGATGGGCTAACCTGACGCCTTGGCATTGGCCGCAAATCAGCGCTTAAGCTACCAATTCGTTAACGATTAGCAGATATTTGTTAAGGTTAATGCGTTTGCAGGGGCTGTAAGTGATGATTGCCGTGTTTTTTCTAATCTATGCTGCGATAGGTGTTGGTGCAGGTTTTGGCCTGTTCACCTATGCTGGAATTGAGTTGCCGCTGGCGGTGGGCGCGGGTGCAATTGTGACAGCGTTGATTGGACAAGTTCACCTGTTCGCGACGCGTGGCGGGGCCTCTAAAACAGTCGAAGACCGTATTGCAGCCGTTGAAGCGGCGCAGCGCGACACGAAAGAGCGTCTTGACGTCACTGAAGCGCGTACTGACGCGATTGAGAGCACTGTGAAACAAGAACTGACGGAGCGCCGAGACGCACTGGTCAGTGAGATGAAGCAGTTGGAGGGGTTGATCGATCGCCTATCCCGCAGCTTTGAGAACAAGTTAAGCTCTGCCGAGGCGGTGGGCGAAGTTGCCCCGCAAGAGGATGCTGTTTTACGCGCGGTGAAAGACGCTTTGCAGGATGGGCGCGTTGATCTGCACTTGCAGCCAATTGTGTCGCTGCCGCAGCGCCGGGTGTCGTTCTATGAAGGGTTTACGCGTTTGCGCCGCCCGGATGGATCTTTGATCCTGCCAGCTGAGTTTTTGGATGCGGCGCGCCGGGCCAGCCTGATGGGCGTGATCGACAATATGATGTTGTACCGCTCTGTCGAAGTTGTGCGCCGATTGGCGGCGCGTGATCGCCGGGTTGGTGTATTCTGCAATGTGTCTTCGCATTCGCTTGAGGACCCGCATTTCTTCCCATTCTTCCTGAGCCATATGGAGAAGAACCGTGATCTGGCCGGGGCGTTGATCTTTGAGATTCGGGCCGACCGGTTTGAGGGACGATCCAAGCAGATGCGCTCTGCGATGGAGCGTTTGACTGCGCTTGGGTTTAGGTTCTCTATCGATCATGCTGAAACGCTGGAATTTGACCTGCCACGCCTGCAAGACGCCGGTGTGCGCTTTGTGAAGGTTAAAGGTGGTGACATGATTGATCAGCTGCGTGATCCGTCCGGCCCACGCCCGATCTCTTCTGTTCAGCGTCAGATTTCAGGTGAAGAAGTTTCGGCTGTTTGCTCACGTTATGGCGTGACCCTGATTGCCGAGAAGATTGAGGAAGAGGTCAGCGTCGTTGAGGTGCTGGAATATGCTATTCCTTATGGGCAGGGGCATATCTTTGGTGCGCCGCGACCGATCAAGTCTTCGCTAATGGAAGAAACAGCGCCGCCACCTGAATTGGTGCGTCGTTTAACAGCGCGCGGATAATCGCAAACGCGATTGACCTGATCGCGGGCGCACCCTAACTCGCAACGCATGACAAGACCTGTATATCCGGGCGGCCTGTCCGCTATCTCCGATAAGTATGATGCCATTCTTTGTGATGTGTGGGGCGTTATCCACAATGGCCGCCACGCCTTTGATGAAGCGTGCGAAGCTTTGGTGCGGTTTCGTGACCAAGGCGGGGCCGTTTGCCTGATCACCAATGCGCCCGTGCCAAGGGCGCAGGTCATTCAGTATTTCGATCCTTTGGGTATTCCGCCGCAAGCTTTTGATGATTGTGTGTCATCGGGTGATGCGACGCGTGAAATCTTGAGCGAGCGCCCGCACGAAGTGTTCTGGCGCTTAGGCGCCGATGAGGGGTTTGAGCATGACAAGTTTTTGTATGAGGGGCTTGATCTACAATTTGGTGAGATGAAGCAGTCCAATACCGTTCTGTGCATCGGCTTAGAAGATCAGTTGAATGATCATCCAGATGATTACCGCGACCGCTTAGCAGAAGCTGCTGATCGCGGGATGGAGATGATTTGCGCCAATCCTGACATGAAGGTTCGCATCGGCGACCAGCTTTATTGGTGTGCAGGCGCATTAGCGAAAGTGTTTGAGGAAGAGGGCGGCAGCGTCATCTATCCGGGCAAACCACATGACGCGATCTATGATCTGGCGCTATCAAGACTTGCGGATTTGGGCGTTGAGCCGGGGGCAGGGCGCGTGCTTTGTATTGGCGATAGCCCAGCAACGGATATGATGGGCGCGCTAAAGCGTGGCTATGATGGGCTATATGTTGGGACGGGCCTGAAGCAGCACGGCGATGACTTTGCCGCCGAGGTTGAAGAGCTGCTGGCGGAGTATGGTGCTAAGGCTGCATATGCGATGCCCGGATTGGCATGGTGACGAATGCTGAAACACACTGTAACAAAGCGTGAGCCCGAATTCTGGGTAAGTTACGGAGACGCCGCATATGACGTTTAAAGACGGCTATAAGTTTGAAGACCTGTCCCTTGGTATGAGCCATGAGACGCACCACAAAATCACCGAGAATGACATTCAGTTGTTTGCGGAAGTATCTGGCGATCACAATCCGCTGCATATGAATGAAGAGTATGCGAGCAAGACATCTTTCGGTCAGCGTATTGCGCATGGTGCACTTACGGCGAGTTATATTTCTGGCATCTTGGGTAACAATTTGCCGGGACCGGGATCGATCTTTACCGGCCTTTCGATGCGCTTTCGTCGCCCGGTCTATATTGGGTCAGACGTGACAGTGCGCGCCGAAGTGACAGAGCTTTTGGAGCGCGGCAATCGCGTCACTTTGAAGGTGACATGTATCGTTGATGGTAAAGCTGCGATCTCTGGCGAAGCCAAAGTTATGGTGCCGAGCCGGGAGGCCTAATGCCGATTATTGCTCACTATAAGGATGTGCCTAAAGCCGCGCGGGGATACTCTGTCGCGCTGGGCAATTTTGATGGTGTGCATGCCGGGCATCGCGCTGTGATTGAGGCCGCTCAAGCGGCGGCTGATGCATCTGGCGCAAAATTAGGTGTGGCGACGTTTGAGCCGCCACCGCGGGCGTTTTTTCGCCCGGATGATCCACCATTTCGAATCTATCGCCCGGCGCGCCGCAATGCGCGACTGAAAGAGATCGGCGCTGCGGCAGTTTATGAGCTGCCGTTTAATGCGGACATGGCGGCGATGACGGACGAGATTTTCGCGCGTGAAGTGTTGGCCGAAGGTATAGGCGCGTCGCATGTTTCGGTTGGTTTCGACTTCCGGTTTGGGCGCGGCCGTATGGGCGACGCAGCGCGTCTAGCATCGCTGGGCCGGGCGCTAGGGTTTGGCGTTACGATTGTTGAGAAGATCGAGGCGCTTGGCCACAAGGCATCATCAACCGCCATCCGTGAGGCACTGATCGCTGGCGAACCCGGAAAGGCCGCAGAAATTCTGGGCCATGACTGGGTTATTGATGGCGTGGTTGAGCATGGTGAGAAGCGTGGCCGCACGATTGGTTTTCCAACGGCGAACTTGCATCTGGGCGAACTGATCCATCCAAAGCACGGGATTTACGCGGTTCGTGTTCGGATTGCCGGTGAGAGCGAATGGCGAGGCGGGGTGGCAAATTTTGGCCGTACGCCAACGACGGGCCTACGTGATCCGCTGCTTGAAGCGTTTATTTTCGATTTTGACGGCGATATTTACGGCAAGATGATTGAGGTGGCGTTGGTTGCCTATCAGCGCCCGGAAGCGAAATTCGATTCGCTGAATGATATGGTTGAGCAGATGCACCGTGATAAAGAAATTGCCCGAGCTTTGCTGGCCTAGGCGTCTGTTTGGGCTGCGCCTTATAGATTTATGAATAGCTATTCATCTCTCGATTGAAGCTTCGAGGATTCTCTAATGAATACGCGTTGCAAGGCTCATTTAAACGTCCATGATGAGCGGAAATCCCAGTAGTGGTCTGAAAGATATGGAATTTTACTTGTCGGTAAGACCTTATTCCAATTCTGTTCAGGTTCGGCCAGATAAGTTCGTTTCATAATCAAAGGGCTAGACATGGCAAAATATGAAACGGAGAGCGCTGCACGCGCGATACTACAACGCATACAGGCATACTGGGCTGAGCGCGGATATACGGTTCAGGGGCAAGTGTATGCTTCAGGGTATAGTGAGCGTTTGCGCTCTACGGTTTACGAAGTCCGTACCGACCTTGTGAACGGCATGCCAACCACGCCGCGCCAAGCGCTTGCGAAAGCGGCCTAGTCAGGTTCGGAACCCGCGTTCAATCACTGGCACCTAAGCGGGTGACAGCTAGCGCGGGCTCTGCTAATCGGCGGGCATGAACTGCGCCGCACGTATATACATTATTCGAATTAGCGGCCCGGTCGCGCACCGAACTTAAAGGTTCAGGATGCGGCCGGGGTTTTTGCTTTTTAGCCCTTTTTTTACCAGCTAACTCGAAGACGAGCACATGGCCGACACAGATTCAAAGAAAACAGAGAACACGTACAAAGATACGCTGTTCCTCCCCACCACAGATTTCCCAATGCGCGGCGGCTTACCAAAAGCCGAGCCGAAATGGATTGAGAAATGGGACGAAATGGGTCTCTACAAACGCATGCGCGCCGATGCGAAAGCGCGCGGAGCGCAGCCATTCATCCTGCATGATGGACCGCCCTATGCGAACGGGCCAATCCACCTTGGTACCGGAATGAACAAGATCCTGAAGGATATCATTGCTCGTAACCATCAGATGCGCGGGTTTGATGCCAGCTATCTGCCGGGTTGGGACTGTCACGGCCTGCCGATTGAGTGGAAGGTTGAGGAAGAGTTTCGCGGAAAGGGCCGCACGAAAGACGATGTGCCGGGCGATGAGTTTCGCCGCGCCTGCCGTGCCTATGCTGCCAAATGGATTGAAGTTCAGAAGGAGGGCTTCCGCCGCTGCGGCGTTGAGGGCGAATGGGACAATCCGTACCTGACCATGAATTTTGAGTCTGAAGCGGCGACAGTTCGTGAATTCCTAAGCGTGGCAATGGGCGGACGACTGGTGCGCGGTGCAAAGCCAGTGATGTGGTCACCGGTTGAGCGTACAGCGTTGGCAGAGGCAGAGGTTGAGTATTACGACCGGAAGGTGCCGACGATTTGGGTTAAGTTTCCGATCGTAGAGCATAGTGGTCATCCAGACTTGGACGATGCTAGTATTGTCATTTGGACAACGACGCCTTGGACGATTCCTTCGAACCAAGCGATTGCTTGTAGCGGTGATGTTGAATACGCGCTTTACGAAGTCGCTGACGTCATGAGCGAAGAGGAACTCGGCTTCCCTCCATATGCCAAGGTCGGTGATAAGCTTGTGATAGCTAAAAAGTTAGCCGATAGCGTAGCGCAGGCGGCTAAAATTAAGTTACTTAGACCTCTGAGAGAGCAATTTGGCGAAGGTGGACGTGTTTCC
>JAQWGO010000018.1 GCA_029238175.1 Henriciella sp.
CATGTGAACATGGTAGAGAAGTCAGTCATTCAAAACCCGCGCGAAGTGAACACGAAGTTCGGCAAAACTATTGATACATTTTTTGTAAAAGGTTTCGAGGAGGCAGAGCAAGCCCTCGCAGAATGGATGAGTCAGCTCGACGACGTCATGCTCTACGGTCCAGATGACCCATTGTTTCCAGCGACTACTGTTCGTTCCCAATCAAGCAAGGGTTTTGAGGATAGCGGGTTTGAGCGTCGAAACTGGAAAAGCACGTAACCCGTTCGAAAGATCGTCAACGCTGCGTTTGATAAGGTCGGGCTTCCGGCATTCGGACCGCATGCATTTAGGCATATGCTGGCCCGTCACGCTTCAAATAAATCTGAGAGTGTCGCCGAGTTCATCGCGAGTTCGCAAGACTTAGGTCATTCTGATCCGCTGACAACCTTGCGAAACTATGGTCAAATCAGTCGCGAGCGCCAACGCGAACTTGTGACGGGTCTGAAGCCAGAGGATTAGAGTATGGATTGCCACTGTGTGGTAATAAGTGTGGGAACCAAACGCCGCGCCACAAGTAAACTCAAATTATAACAATGGCTTGTGGGCATGAAGTGGCGGAGGGACGGGGATTCGAACCCCGGAAACGCTTGCACGCTCGCTAGTTTTCAAGACTAGTGCATTCAACCACTCTGCCATCCCTCCGCAGGGATGAACGAGCCATATCTTTCAATCTGAAATGAAATGCAAGCCCTGTCATGAAATTGCCTGCATTTGGTCGATTTATGGTTAATCAGACCTTGCGCAGAGACCTCAGACTTTCGTTTCCTGTTCACCATAAATCCAGCTTGGCATGGTAAACGGGGTTTAATCGAAAGAGCTGAATGCTCTGCCTTTGCCTGAATGGTTGGGGTTATGGACCGCAGAATGAGGTTGAATATGACTGTTGATCGCACCCGCACTTTTATCGTGTCGCTTCTTGGCGCAAGCACGCTCGCCATTGCATTGGCTGGTACAGCGCACGCTGACCGCAGAAGCCCAGCTCCAATATCATTTGGCGGTCAGGGCGATAGTGCAGATCGTCAATCAACAATGCCAGTTCAAACCCAGCAACGCACGATCGCTCTCGCCCAAGCACCCGCGTCGCAAGGTGCAAATGCCAAAACGCGCAAGATTGAGTTTCGGTATCCTGACCAGCCAGACACTTTTTATGGCGCTGGCGGGGCGCGCGCGGCTGACGCAGGCACTTCGCCAATCGCATTCTCATCAGCTGAGACAGCTTTAAGTGTTCAGGATGCACAGCGCTATACAGCGCCAAAAGATCCGGCGATCACGTCTGGCGGCTTTGATGCCCGTGCCGAAGCAGCAAAAGTCGCTGAGGCGCGTTCAGTTGCGCAGTCAGGACCAATTCGTATCGCATCGCTACAGGTCCAACAGCCCGCTGCGACGGGACGTCCACTCACGCTCAGCAAAGTCCGCGTAAACCGCGACGCTAAGATAAGCGAAGAGCGCGGTCTCGCGGGTGTCTATGTAGAAGGCTTCAATGGGCAACCTACAGCAAATGGTGAGATATTTGACGAGACAGCAATGACGGCAGCGCATCCAAGTTTGCCGCTGCCAAGCCTCGTCCAGGTTATCAACGAAACTAACAAGCGAGAGATTGTTGTGCGCGTGAACGATCGTGGTCCATTTGATGGTAAACGTATTCTCGAACTTTCGCCTCGCGCAGCCAATGTTCTTGGCGTTCCATCGGGCCAGGCATCGAATGTTCGCGTCCGCTACCTTGGGCCAGCGCCAGTCCAGCAAGTTTCCGATGCGTATGCTAGCGCGCCAGTGCAATCAGAGCCAATGCGCCCAGTTGCGTCACCAGCGGCGCAAGTTGCAGTCTATGAAGAGCCTAACCTTGGCGTCCCTGATCCAGTTGAGGCGATGACGCCAACGACACCGGTTGGGCGCGGTAACGTCTTTATTCAGGCGGGATCATTTGCTGACATCGCTAATGCCCAACGTCTAAACTCTGCTCTAGGTCGCGGGTTGCCGGTTAAAATCGAAGAAGCCCGCGTTCGCGGCGGCGACTATTTCCGCGTCATGATCGGGCCATTCCAGACACGCGACCAGGCGGAGGTTCAACGCCGCCAACTCTCGCAAGCAGGCATCACTGAAGGTTTTGTCACAACACGCTAGTCAAAACGCGTAAGAAACATTGACCTTCGTCACGAACCGGCCCTTTTTCCGTTGCAGGAAGAAGGGCCGATTTCTTTACGGCGAAGGAGCCTTCAATGATGCTTTTACGGTCTGTTGTTTTGTCATGTGGTTTGGTGTTTAGCCTAGGCTCAGCGCACGCCCAAATAATCGAAACTGATGCAGAATTCGCCGTCATCATGGATCACGAAACAGGCGAGGTTTTGTGGGCCAAGGATGGCGATACGCCGATGATCCCGGCGTCCATGACGAAAATCATGACCGCCCATGTCGTTTTCGACCGTATTGAGCGCGGGGAGATTAGTCTCGAAGATCGCTTCACCGTGAGTGAGAACGCATGGCGCAAAGGCGGCTGGTCTACTGGCGGTTCTACGATGGGCCTCAAGATCGGTGAGACTCCAACTGTCGAAGAATTGCTTCGCGGCGTCATCGTCCTGTCTGGTAATGATGCTTGCA
>JAQWGO010000029.1 GCA_029238175.1 Henriciella sp.
TACCGCCCCAAAGGACAGAATACTCTTCGCAGTGCACTAAGACACTGGCATAATCGGATAGGTTCACACTGGCGGGAATTTCATATTCCTGAATGCCTTTAGTGCTTTTCAACTCGCCAATATTGATTGACCCGTTGACCGCCGTCTTCCCTGTGACATCAGACACAGCTGTTGGTGATAAGAAAATCTTCAAATCCGGTCCATTCGCCGCGCGGAAATCATCACTGAAAACGATAAACGTTTTTGCGCCGCGCTGAACAACTTCATAGCTACCCTTCAGCTTCTTTTTCTTCTTCACGAAATCACCGGACGGCAACTCTTGTGCAACGGATACAGCCGCCGTTTCAGCAAAAGAGACAGCCGAGAAAGACGCACCCGTTACAGAGAAGGCAACGGCGACAGCGGCAGATTTAAGTAAGTTCATGATGGGCTCCAAAGTAGAATTTCATGTTCGCCCGTCCTTGGGCGTGACACTCATCTATGCCCACCTCTAAACAAGTGCCAATCACCCTTGGTCACGCCGCCGTGCGTTTCTCGTGAGCGACAATATCTGGAAACCGAAACGCCGCCGCGATGCGCCTTTGCCACCACGGCACAAGCCGTGTCTCACAAACTGATCGCCCCCAATAGGCATGTATGATCCGCTACGGCTCCGATAGAATCGCACAATACCTCGCTCTCCCCCGCCAAAAGCAGGGACTCATTCTCAAATTCTCAAAACTCTAAACGCGCCTTACACGTGGCGCGCTGACCCGCTCCAGCATCAGGGCATGAACCGCCCAGACCAGCGCATCAACACGGTCAGGCGACCCTTTAAAACCGACCGCCCCGAACCTGCACATCTCGTCTTCCAGCGCTGCCAGGCTGCCAACATGGCAAACATCACCGCGCTCATACAAAGCCGCGACAGGCATCGCGCGCGCACGCTTGCCCAGCTTCGCCCGCACCAGTCTGACCGGCACGTCGCAGCCCGCACTTTCCAAAACGGAAGAGACCATCTCCCCGCCCTGATTAGCTTCGGCAACAATACGCGACGCGCCAACTTCGCGCGCCAATGCCGCCACGCGCGCCCCCCAATCCAAAGGCCGCAAGCCTTGCTCCGATGCATCCCGCAAAACAAAACAGCGCTGACCAAAGCCGTCTGCCGCTGCAATTCCAGCCGCCACAATCCCGCAAGCGTCAGCCGACGCCCCACTGGTCGCTGGCGGATCAACCGCCACGACAATATCCTCAAACTGCACAGGCGGGTCGGTTACACGCTGCGTGTCCAGATCAGATCGCCGCCACATCGCACCTTCAGGATCTTCAATCAGTTCACCGCCCAGTTCTTGCCGCCCTAAAGCCGTTCCTCCATACACAGATTGCATCTGCTCAATGAAGCCCGCGCTTAGGAATTCCGCATTCTCTGTCGTGCCCCCGCGTGTTACGATGGCCTCGCCCGCAGCCAACCGCTTCACCAGCGGAACGGGTCTCGGCGTCGTTGTCGCAACACAACGCGGGAACGGGCCCAGCCGCAATCCCATCTGTAGATTGTCCCATACGGCTTCAGCTTCATTCCACGCGGCGATTTCATCACACCACGCCGCATCAAATTGCGGCCCGCGCAGACTGTCAGCATCCTCAGCCGAAAACACTAAACCAACTGCGCCATTCGGCCATTCTAGCCGCCGCCGCGAAACACTATAGGTCGGCTGCTCCTCTGTGATCTGCTCGATCGAGCGAAGGCCAGATGGCCCCTCAATCATAACCTCACGAACATCGCCTAGCGTCGGCCCAACCAAGGCGATCCGCTTCATTCGTCCTGACAGAACGGCAAACCTAATCCACTCGGCACCTGCGCGCGTTTTGCCAGCGCCCCGGCCACCCATGAACAGCCAGTTACGCCAATTCGTCCCCGGCATTGGTGGCTTCTGTTCCGGCCTCCCCGTTCTGAGAAACGGAAACTCGCTCATCAGTTCCAATTCCGCGCGGTCCATTTCCTGTAGCGGTTTTGACCTCCAGTCCCGGCACCAAAGATGCCACATAAGCTCGGAGTTCATCGTCGCTCATCTCCCCAATCGCTTTGCGCGTTTTCACATCGCTCTCCTGTTCAATTGCTGGCTCACCCAGCTTGCTCAATGTCGCATAGCTGGCCCGAAGCCGGGCCAGCGTCGCCGCACCGCTCTCTGCATCCAAAAGCTCAAGCCGAAGACGACTTCGCTCCAACGACAATGTCATTGCCGCCAGCGCCTCCTCGTTTTGGGGCGCGTCTAGCTTTTCATCTTTGATATGCTTGCGGACGGTATCGACGCAAAAGTCCATAACCTCTGCTAGCTGCATGTGCGACTGACCTTCGGCAAGCCGCAACACCGCTTCCAACGAATGCCGCCGCAACCAGCGCCTCGCTGTTTTCCTCACTTTTTCGACCATGCCCTTTTATAGGCCGAGGCTTGTCCCGGTCGGATCGAAACGTGGATTATCTATATTTTACAATAGATTAAGCGGAAAATTAAAGGGATAGAGTTCAATCTATCCCTATTCTTCGATAAGCCCGACCAGGATCAGGCCTTCAGAAACCTGCGCGCCTATCTCTGCGCCGACAGTCCCAACAACACCGTCACGCGGCGCGGCAAGCGAATGCTCCATCTTCATCGCTTCCATAACGGCAAGAACTTGTCCCTTCTCAACCGTATCACCAACGCCAACATTCACGGCAATAACCTTACCCGGCATTGGTGCTTTAACGGCATCGCCGCCCGCCAAGGCTTCGGCCTCGGCTTCAAAGTCAGGCACAGTTACAATAACTGTATCCCCGCCCGTCGTTACGCCAAACCGTCTTGGCGACAGATCCGTCACCAGCGGTAGGCCAACACTCTCATCAACCTCAAACGCGCCCGGATCAAACCAATCCGCATCATCGCCAACTGCGACAGCCGTTTTGAACATGGGCGCAGAATTCATCCGCCAGCCATCCTGAAGCGACCAAGGCTCACCCCCCGATTGTGTTAGCTGCACATCCGCAACCGCCATAATAGATGCATGCTGATGCTCGCGTGGTGGCTGTGTCAGCGCATCACCCTGCTCCGCAATCCAGTTCACATGATGCACACCGCTGACAAAGGCGTCCGCCATACAACAGCGCCGCAAGAAACCGATATTTCCCGGAACACCAACCAGCTGCAAATGCGCCAGCGTATCAACTGTCCGGTCAATCGCCTCGTCTCGGTCGCCGCCCCAGATTACCAATTTCGCGATCATTGAATCGTAAACCGCTGGAACTCTGTCACCGCTCTCAAACCCAGCTTCCCAGCGTAGCCAGTCAACTTCTTGATCGGCAAACATACCAAATTCTTCAATCAGGCCCGCCCCCGGACGAAAATCATTGGCCGGATCTTCCGCGCAAACACGGCACTCAATCGCATGCCCCAGCAGTGATATATCGTTCTGCACCGCTGGTAGTTCTTCGCCGCTCGCCACACGCAACTGCCATTCGACAAGATCGGTCCCTGTCACCAGCTCAGTGACCGGATGTTCAACCTGAAGCCGTGTATTCATTTCAAGGAACCAGAACGTATCCAGCGCCAATGGCCGTGCACCATCCACGATGAACTCAACAGTGCCAGCGCCTTCATATCCAACCGCTTGCGCCAATTGTACGGCCGCCCCGCACATGGCCTCGCGCACATCATCCGGCATGCCCGGCGCAGGCGCTTCTTCAACGACTTTCTGCCGACGCCGTTGCAGCGAACAATCGCGCTCAAACAAGTGCACAGCATTGCCGAGGCTGTCTCCAAAAACCTGCACCTCAATATGGCGCGGTTGTTCAACCAACTTCTCCAGCATCACCCGGCCATCACCGAAGGAAGACTCCGCCTCGCGGATAGCGCTTTCTAGTTCACCGGCCAGCGCGCTCGCCTCACTGACCAAGCGGATGCCCCGGCCACCGCCGCCCGCAACCGCTTTGATCAAGATCGGATATCCAATCTTCTCTGCCTCTAGCATTAGCGCCGCTGCGTCCTGCGCCTCACCTCGATATCCGGGTAGGACAGGAACGCCTGCTTTCTCTGCAATCGCCTTGGCGCGATCTTTCAGACCCATGGCCGTAATCGTTTCCGACTTCGGGCCAACCCAAACCAGTCCAGCCTTTACAACTGCGGCGGCAAATTCTGCGTTCTCTGACAGGAACCCATAGCCCGGATGGATCGCATCAACATCGGCGTCCTTCGCTGCGGCAATAATTCGGTCCCCGACAAGATAACTCTCTGTCGCGGCGCTTGCCCCGATCCAAATCGCTTCATCTGCTTCACGCACATGCTTGGCGCGGGCGTCCGCGTCTGAATAAACAGCTACGGTGCGGATACCCATCGCGCGGCATGTCCGCATGATCCGGCAAGCAATCTCTCCGCGATTCGCGATCAATAGGGATGTGATCATTGGGGCGCACCTATTCTATTTGTTTCGAAAGAACAATGAATTGCCCTTGCCCATTCTTTCTCATACCGCCTAAGCTGACTTTACGAAAGTTGGAAGGGTTCGATCATGTCACGATCTACAGTAGGCGGCGTCGCAGGTGTTGTTGGCGCTCTCATTGGCGGCTTCATGGGTTTCCGCCAAGCTATCGAAATCGGCATGCAACCTTGGCAAGGCGCACTTATCCTTGGCGCGGTTGGGTTAATCCTCGGCAGCGCAGGCGGTTATATACTCCGCACGCTATCTGCGCTTCTTGTTTACGTTATATTACTCGGCGTGCTCGCTTACTTTTTCCGTGACCAAATCGAATTGCTGACAGGGATAGACCCGGTGGAATCAGCCATCACAATCTTCAATGATTGCCTAGATCTTATCAGGGGTGAAATCGCCGAACGGCGGGTGGAGTAAAGCTACTTCGCCCAGTCCGGCTTACGCTTTTCAAGAAACGCCGTTATGCCCTCTTTGCCCTCATCGCTTGTCCGGCGCGCGGCAATCCGCTTCGCCGTCTCTTTGCTTAGCGCCGCGCTATAAGGCTCACCCGCAAAATCAAGCACAAGGTTTTTCGCATCGCGAATAGCGCCCGGCGCGCCCTTCAGGACGAGATCAGCAAGATACTCTTCCATTTCCGCCATCTCTGTTTCGTCCGCGACGGTATACTGAACCAAGCCCATCTTTTCGGCATAACCCGCGTCAAAGCTTTCAGCCGTCACAAACAGTGCCTTCGCCCAGCGCGCACCGATGGCTGAGATTACGAATGGTGAAATCGTTGCTGGCGTCAGGCCAAGTTTGACCTCGCTAAAGCTGAATTTCGTTCCCTTCATCGCAACGGCAACATCGCAAGCTGCAACCAAGCCTGCGCCGCCGCCCATCGCAGCGCCCTGAACCAATGCCAGCGTCATTTGCGGCAGCTCAGCCAGTTTGCGCAGCATCTCTGCCAGCTTCATCGCGTCAGCTTCATTATCTTCGCGCGTCCAATGCTGCGCCGCTTTCATCCATTCCAGGTCCGCGCCAGCAGAGAACACTTTCCCTGCCCCGCGCAGAATGACCAAGCGTAGCGTATCCTGCTCTTCCAAAGTTTCCAGCGCATCCGTTAGTTCATCAATCACGATACTGTTGAACGCGTTGCGCTTATCCGGGCGGTTCAGTGTCAGAATGGCGATCCCTTCACGGGTCGCATCCAAAGTGATGGTTTCGTATTCGGCCATATTACTCTCCACTGACAATTCGATAATGACTGTCCCGCCGCAATGCGGGCTTTTCTACCAGCCACCATAGCGCAAAACTCAATCCAAACACTAGGACAACGCTTATAAGTACGCCGCCGAATAGTCCGAACGCTTCAAAGATACCATTCGCCACTAGGGCCTGCACAATAGGGAAATGTACGATATAGACGCCGTAACTGACATCGCCCCAACGCGCGGCATTCAGCTCCGGTCCCGGGCCAAACGCAACACCCGCAATCAAGGCTGCAAGCCCAAGCACACGCAGAGCCGAGAGCGCCTCGACGGACAGCGACAGGGTGAATGCCACCAGCCCAACCCAAAACAAGATCGATGCCATAGCTTTAAGAAGTGGCCAAAGCCGCCAAAGCGCCATGCCCGCCCCGAAATACATCATCTGTCCGGGCAGCTGCCGCGCAAAGCGGTCACTCAATGGATGATCCCACGCCTCCATTGCGGCAACCCACGCGAACGCACCCACCACAATCAGGCCAATGCCGATCCACCAGTATCGGCCTAGCTTTGACAGAACCCAAGCCAAGATCGGAAGCGCGACATAGAACATCACTTCAATTTTCAGCGTCCACAGCGCGCCATTCACTTCCGTAAACGGATTGGCACCGAACAGGCCCGGCAAATTAGGCTCCACGAAATTCAGAAAGATACCATTTGCCAACAGGTATCGCAGCACATCTGCGATCGCGCCCGTCATCATTAAACTCAACAATGCAGGCACCAGAATCACAACCAGATACGCCGGATAAAACCGCCGAATCCGCTTGGCTGCATAGTCTGCCACGGTTTTAGATCGCTCCCACGACCCATAAACCAAAGCGCCGGATACGATGAAAAAGCCCTGAATAGCGATTTCAGCCGCCATCCCAAACCTAACGTCCAGCGATCCGCCAAGGTCGGCGAGCGACAAAGCCAACGCATGATACAAAAACACGATGCTCGCGAACAAAAGTCGCAAAAGATCAAAGCGGTTGGCCGAAACACTCATGCCTTTCGCTAAGCCGTCACCTCACCTGAAACAAGCCCAAAGAAAAAACGCCCACCCAAAGGGCAGGCGTTTTCCGGGGAAATGACAAGCGCTGATTATGTTGCAGCGTCTTTTTTCTTGTCACAGTCTTTGTGAGCGCGGGCCTTCTTCATGGACCCCTCATACTCAGCAAGGGTTAGCTGCCCATCATCGCCAGCAAGCTTTGCAAACTTTTCTGACGCTTGAGCCGCGGTGTATTTTCCGCCAGCCGTTTTATGAGCAACAAATTCAGCTTGGCTCACCACGCCGCTCGCATCGGCATCTATCTTATTGAAATAGTCGACTGGCGAGCCAGCATGCGCGAGTGAGAATGTGCTAAGCGCCGCAAAGGCCGCCGCACCAGAGATAAGTTTTAGTGTCGTCATCGGAAGTTCCTCCCTGGAACAGGTTTAGTCACGCTGAAGGGGACAGCGCGTTACAATCGTAACCCGATAACATGTTACACTTGTAGTTACCTTTTCGTAATGCGCCCTCAATGGCCTTTATGGCCCATCTCTCGGGCCTCTGACAGCCACTCATGCCGCTTGTGATCGGTCGCCGATTCGACACCGCCCAGTATAGTATGATGGATGGGCTTGAACCCTGACATGCCAAGCATACCGCGCTCAATCGCTTTTAACGCGCCGCCATCCATCAGGGTCTTATAGACAAGACCCGGCATACCCATCGTCACGATGATGCGGGCTGATCGGCCCTTCATCATCCGCTTGGGCCATGCTTTTTCAGAATTCATCGTGTTTAAAAAGAAGTCGCCGCGCGCTGCCTGCTCAAAAAACGCTCGCGCTTTTGAAGGCATACTGCCCAGCCATAACGGGAACGCCAAAACCAGATGATCTGCGGCGAGAATCTTCTCGCGTTCGTCCAGAACAGGTTGCCCCGGCGGTGTGGCGAAATCTGCCGCGTTTTCTAAGAAACTTAGATCCAGTTCACCGATATTGATCCGGCTAACGCCATGACCCGCTTTTGCCGCACCCTCGGCATACGCGTCGCATAACCCGGCAACAAAGCGGTGCCGGTTCGCATCGGGGTGCCCATTTATAATACAAATATTCTTCAGCATCCGCCAAAGATATCAGGTCATCGCTGCGGCCCACTACGCAATATCCCTTATATCAAACGCAAATACGAAAAGAGCCTGCGCGTCCGCAGGCTCTTCCCATTCCCTATAAAGGGGCCCTTCGTGACAACGTGGACGTTAGTCCAGCGGGTCTTCCGGGGATGTCATATCATCTTGAGTATCAGTTTCGTCATCATCTGCGGCGGCCATAGCGGCCTCCATTTTAGAGGGCGAAATCATGCCGCTACCATCGGCATCAATAGCGATGAACTTCATCAAAGCATCTGCAGCCGAAACCTCACCTGAGGCTGTCTTCCAAGTCACAAACTCTGTCTCTGTTACAAAACCGTCTGCATTTGTGTCGACATCCTCAAAAGAAACGTCTTCACCAGCTTGCGCGCCCATAAGGCAAAAAGCCGAAGCGGCAGCGATCAAAGCAAATCGAGTCATATGTGTGCTCCTTTGTTGCACGCCACACCGTGTGGCGAGGAGCAACCTGCCAAAGCGGGTCAAAAAATCTTCTGACGGTTTCGTAAGGTGGGTGACACAAATTTCACGAACAAAAGTACATAATCCTCCCATACCCACCAAAACATGGCAAAGCAGATGGGTCTGTAAATGATGGCTCACATGCTCATGCAAGCCACACTTCTAAAGCGTGACTTTTATGCATCATATCGTATTCCATGTTACATACGAAACACGCCAAAGCCGCGTTCGCCCAATGGGGCATTCAACGCGGCCGACAATGCCAAACCTAAAACACGACGCGAGTCGGCCGGATCGATTATGCCATCATCCCACAGCCGCGCTGTAGAGAAATATGGCGATCCTTCTTTTTCATACAACTCGCGAATGGGGTCTTTAAATTTTTCTTCCTGCTCTTGGGACCAGTCTTCGCCGCGTCGGTCGTGACCTTCGCGTTTCACCGTCGCGAGAACGGAGGCCGCCTGCTCGCCGCCCATCACGGAAATTCGCGCATTTGGCCACATGAACATAAATCGGGGTGAATAGGCGCGCCCGCACATGCCGTAATTTCCTGCACCGAACGATCCACCTGTCACAAGCGTCAATTTTGGCACGCTCGCGGTTGCGACGGCGGTGACCATTTTGGCCCCATCTTTGGCAATCCCACCTGCTTCATACTTCGACCCGACCATGAATCCGGTGATATTCTGCAGGAATAGGAGTGGAATCCGGCGCTGATCGGCAAGCTCGATAAAGTGCGCTGCCTTCTGGGCGCTCTCGCTGAATAGGATGCCATTATTTGCCAGAATCGCCACCGGCATGCCGTACAATTTCGCAAATCCACACACCAGCGTTTCACCATAAAGTTTCTTGAACTCATGGAACTCTGATCCATCAACCAGACGCGCAATAATCTCCCGCGCATCGTAGGGTTCACGGGCATCTTTCGGGACCAGTCCGTGTAATTCAGCCGGGTCATAAAGCGGCTCAGACGGCTCACTTAAGCCCACCGTTTCCGGCTTGGGCAGGTGCAAAGTCCGCACAATTGACCGCACAATCGCCAAGGCATGATCATCACTCGCTGCATAATGATCAACGACCCCAGATTGCCGCGCGTGAACGTCCGCCCCGCCTAGGTCTTCGGCGCTAATAACCTCACCCGTCGCAGCCTTCACAAGCGGGGGCCCACCAAGGAAGATAGTACCCTGTTTTCGAACGATAATCGTCTCATCCGACATGGCCGGAACATAGGCGCCGCCCGCCGTACAGGACCCCATCACCGCCGCAATTTGCGGGATGCCTTTAGCACTCATCTGCGCCTGATTATAGAAGATACGCCCAAAGTGTTCCCGATCCGGAAAAATCTCTGACTGATGCGGTAAATTCGCCCCACCACTATCCACCAAATAGATACACGGAAGATGGTTTTCCAAGGCAATTTCCTGCGCCCGCAAATGCTTCTTCACGGTCATCGGATAATAGGTGCCGCCTTTAACCGTCGCATCATTACAGACGATCATACACTCACGCCCTTCAACCCGGCCAATGCCAGCAATCATACCGGCTGCGGGCGCATCTCCATCATACATTCCGTGCGCCGCCAGAGCGCCAATCTCAAGAAATGGCGTTCCCGGATCAAGCAGCTTCTCAACACGGTCACGTGGTAAAAGCTTGCCACGCGAAACATGGCGTTCCCGCGATTTCTCAGGACCACCCAGTCCAGCCTTCGCCGTCTCCTCACGTAACTCTTCAACCAAAGCTTCCATCGCCCGGCGATTATCCGCATAGGCCGCGCCAGCGACATCAAGGGTGGACTTTAAAACAGGCATAAAGGTTTCTCCCGCAACCATTTTTACCAGCCATAACCAGCCCCGCTCACGCTGTCATCCCGAACCCGTGCAGCAACGTGATTTATTCCTTCACCAAATGGCCTCATATCTTACATAGTAGAGAACGAACCGGTGCGGAGTGGGCCTAATGGCGATTTTTGGAAATATGAGTTTGGACGTCGTTCCCGCCCTTGCTTCAATTAAATTCCTTGAAGATGTTCCGCGCCGCGCGCTGAAAGCCGCCGGGAAAGAAGCCCGCTGGTTCTCTGTTCCTGCGGGCACCGCCCTGTTCAATGCTGGCGAAGAATCCAACTCGATCTACTTCGTTTTGACCGGCTCTTTCGGGGCTTTCAAAGCGATGCGGGACGGTCGAAGCGAATTTCTAGGCCACATCCGCGCGGGCGAACCCGTCGGTGAAATGGCAATGTTTCAAGGCGGCATCGATATTGATGGCGACGGAACGCCCGACAATGTGGCCCACACATCATCGGTCTATGCCCTGCGCGATAGTGAAGTTCTAGAAATCTCCCGAACCGGGTTTGCACGCCTAACAGATGCAGAGCCTGAAATTCTAAATGCAATTATTCGGCTTATCCTGTCACGCTTGCAGGAGGGCAATAAGCGCAACCGCCGCACTGCGCCAAAAGTATTTGCGCTGGTTGCAACGTCCCCAACCATCGACTTGAATCTGCGCGCGAAAAGCCTCGCCAAATCTCTAAATGCACTTGGTGTTACCTCCAGGATTGTTGAAGAGGATGAGGGCGACGACAAACCATCTTCTTACTTTGACGCGCTTGAGCGTGAGAATGACGTCGTCCTGCTTGTCTCAACGATGGGGGATAATTCTTGGTACCGTCAGGCGATGCGTCAGGCCGACCGGATTTGGGTTGTCGCTAGAGCTGATGCACGCCCATCATACCCGCTCTTTCCCGAAGATAGTTCACCTGCGCAATCGCTAAAATTGGTCGACGTCCTACTTCTGCACCATGGCTCTGAGAGACAAGCCTCACGCCCTGCTGATTGGCTAAAGGCCTCTGGCGGTGCACGCGTATTTCACTGGCATCAGATGGAAGGCGACCATTGCGATCGCCTCGCCCGCACAATTGCAGGACGCAGCGTCGGCGTCGTTTTCTCCGGCGGCGGCGCGAGAGCCTATGCGCATATCGGTGTGGTCAAGGCGATGCGAGAGCTTGGCATCCCAATCGATTTTGCTGGCGGGGCCTCAATGGGCGCCGTGATTGCCGGATGCGTCGCAATGCGTTGGAGCGATGAAGAAATCGACACACGTATGCGCAAGGCCTTTGTCGAAACCAATCCGCTTGGCGATTGGAATATTCCCGTTGTCGGCATGGTCAAAGGACGACGCGTCAATGCGCGCCTGAAAGAGCATTTCGGAGAGGCAGAAATTGGCGACCTTGAAATGCCCTTTTTTGCTGTCTCAACCAACCTGACTGACGGTGCTGTCCGAATTCACAGAAGCGGATTATTGCGGAAAGTTCTACGCGCGACGATCTCACTGCCCGGTATTTTACCGCCCGTGATTGATGATGGTGAAGTCCTTGTGGACGGAGCCGTCCTGAACAATTTCCCAGCCGACGTAATGAGAGAGCTACAACGTGGTTTTGTTGTGGGTTGCGATGTGGCCCGCGCACCAGAAGGCCTCAAAGCCGAAGACTTCGTCGATCCGCCCGGCTTCTTCGGATGGGTCGCAAAGAACGGCTTCTCTAGCGCGCCTCCAATCGCCGGGCTGTTGATGCGGTCAGGCACCGTTAGCGTCAATCCGAATGCTGGCCGCGAACTCGTTGATGTCTTAGTTTTGCCGGAACTGAAAGACATCGAACTACGCGACTGGAAGGCCTATGACGCCGCTGTAGAGGCAGGATACCTGGCGGCAATGACCGCGCTCAAGAATAGCGGCCTGAAGGAAAAGTGCTGCGAGAAAACCGAGGCTTAAAAGCCTACATCCGCGCTTCGTCCAGAAGCTCTTCCAGCTCATCAACCCGCTCGGCCGTCATACTCATCGCACAATCAGCCGCGGCAACCCGTCCTAGCGTACCACCCCGAAAACGGTTCAGTTCGAAATAGGTGCATTTGGTATCACGCCACTCGATCCACTTGCGCTGGGTTGTTTGTAGCATCGGTGCGAGATTTATTATGCTGAAATCATCCTCTACATCTTGCTCTGCATAGACTGCTCTCAGCTCTTTATAAGCCACATTCAGACGCCGATCCCAAAATTCAGTTTCTTGAGCCGTACAATCAAGTATTTCTCGCGTTGAAACTGCGTTCTCTAGGCACGGATTGGCGATTACCCCCACGCAACCAAGTAACTTTCCATGGCCTAAGTCGGCTTGAGAAAGACACTCAGTCATAACGCGTTCGCTCGATTGAGCTGCAGCGTACTCCGTCACGTCAGCATCTTGCGCATGCGCTCCAACCGAGATGCTAAGTCCAATCAATCCGATAAGCGCCTTACGCATTATGCTGTCTCCGAAAACAATTCCCGTGCAATCAGGTAACGGCGAATTTCGCTCGTCCCTGCGCCAATTTCATATAGCTTTGCGTCACGAAGAAGGCGGCCGGTTGGATACTCGTTGATATACCCATTCCCGCCAAGCAGCTGGATCGCATCCAATGCCAATTTCGTTGCGATCTCTGCTGAATAAAGAATCGCGCCCGCTGCGTCTTTTCGTGTTGTCTCACCACGGTCGCATGACTTTGCCACAGCATAGACATAGGCTTTAGCAGCGTTCATCTGCACATACATATCGGCCAGTTTGCCTTGAACCAATTGGAACTCACCAATCGATTTTCCGAACTGTTTCCGATCGTGAACATATGGCAAAACAACATCCATACAGGCTTGCATAATGCCGGTCGGGCCACCCGATAGAACCGCGCGTTCATAGTCCAAGCCGCTCATCAGAATCTCGACACCGCTATTTAGCGGCCCCATCACATTCTCTTCCGGTACCGCGCAATCCTCAAAGACGAGTTCACCCGTCTCAGAACCACGCATCCCAAGCTTGTCCAGCTTTTGTGCAACCGAGAAGCCTTTGAAGCCACGCTCAATCAAGAACGCCGAGATACCCCGTGACCCTTTTTCAGGCTCCGTTTTCGCATAGACGATTAGCGTATCCGCATCGGGTGAATTGGTGATCCACATCTTCGTACCATTGAGGATGTATTGGTCGCCCTTCTTCTCCGCGCGCAGCTTCATTGAAACCACGTCAGACCCCGCGCCGCTTTCGCTCATGGCAAGGGCACCAAGGTGTTCGCCGCTGACCAGCTTACCAAGATAGCGTGTTTTCTGATCGTCGTTTCCCCAGCGCCGTAACTGGTTCACACACAGGTTAGAGTGCGCGCCATAAGACAGCCCAACTGAGGCCGAGGCGCGCGAAATCTCTTCCATCGCGATCACGTGCTCCAAATAACCGAGCCCAGTACCGCCCCATTCTTCCTCGACAGTGATGCCGAGCAAGCCAAGCTCACCCATCTTGGGCAAAAGGTGACGTGGAAAGACATCCGTCCGGTCAATCTCCGCCGCCAAAGGCGCAATTTCGTTTTGGGCAAAAGCTTGCACGGTTTCGCGGATCATGTCCGCAGTTTCGCCAAGGTCGAAGTTTAGTGTAGGATATGTTTTCGGTATCATAGCTGTTGTTTAGACGTATGTGCCTCTACTGCCAACGATCTTTTTTTACCTAGTCCTTGGCGAACAGTGTGCGGAAGAAATAGTACGCCATCACAACAAACAATAAGCCACCCAGCAGCATTAGGAATGGCGGCAGGTACGTGGTTAGGTCCCTGTCGGCTGCCTCTACAGCCTCAACATATCCAAACTGGCTTGCTGCGCCATAGCCAGCCAAACCCGCACCAATCAAAGACAACAGGCCAAACGGAGCCGCTTCAAAGGCTTTACCGCCCCGCGCTGCGGCCTCCATGGCGTCATGGTCAGCGACAGCTCTCTCAATTTCCTCAGGCGCGATTGTAATCTCTTCCAGATCATCAATTGCTGGCTTTGGCTGAATGTGTGTTTCAGGCTGAGCAGGGGATGTTATCTCACGCTCAAGCATTGGCGGTGGCGGCAAGTCTTCGCGCTGCGGCCAAACGGACTTTCGCGGCCCAGAATTGTCTGCGTCGCCAGCTAATTCAGAGACCGCAGCCGTAATTTCTTCAGGGCTAGCACCGTCCGTCGTAAGTGGTTCAGAGACCTTGGCCCCATCTTCGCCCAGGATACGAACCATCTGCCTTTTCACCGCGTCAGCCGCTTCTTCAGTTGCCGTCTTAGATGCATCTGAGCTTACAGAGGTCGCGGGCTGCACAGGGTCACTGCCTAGAGCCTTCGCTTCGCCCCGCTCAACCACGATTTCTCGCTGCTTCGGGGGTTTTGGAAGTCCTGCCTGATCATGGAGTGCACGATACATCCGAGATGAGGCCGTTGGCATATTGCCCGGCGCTTTTAGGAACAACGCTTTCTCTGTCGCTCTTCGGCGCACAATTGCATCTACGATCTGAATACGGCCACCAATCTTAGCGCGGCGCCAGTGATCGAAAGCTCCAGCGGCCGCTAAACGGTTTCCAGAATTGATGTGAGCAACAACATCACTGCTCGCGAACGCTTTAGCTCCAATATTGAACGCCAGCGACACCAACGCATCAAACTCATTTTGGTTCAGCGGGGCCAAAACGCAATCTTGCACAAGGCGCTCAATCGGCGGCAAATCGTATTCACGCAGGATAGCTTCCGCTTCGGCTTCACTCACCCGAATACCTTCGCGGTCACTTCTCACATGCCCATAACCAATTATCCAACGGCCATTGGGCAGTTGCTCATAACGCGGCCTGAACCCTTCCGACGCTTTAAGTACGTCTAGGCCCGCCCGGGATGTGCGCATATTCGATGCCATCACCTGCTCCGGTTTGGGACAGTTGATCTGTCCATCAGGTTACGGGCTGCAATCTACGCGCCGCTCGCACCAGTGTTTTAAAGCAATACAAGTGTGGCAAGACCAAGGAAACTGAAAAACGCCATCACGTCAGTGAGCGTTAGAACAAATACAGACGATGCAACCGCCGGATCCGCCCCAAACTTCTTCAAGGCCAAAGGCACGACAATGCCTGAAATACCCGCCCAGATAAAACTGAGCAGCATCGCGACCCCAATCACGCCAGCAATCGGAATACTCTGGAACCAAATGAACGCGATAATACTTACCCCAACGGCGAAAATCACGCCATTTACAAGACCCGTTAGTGTTTCACGCACAATCGCGCGGCGTCCTGCGTCACCCTCCATCTCGCGTTCAGCAATCGCCCTGACCGCAACCGCCAACCCTTGGCTGCCGGCATTGCCTGCAAGGGCGGCAACAACAGGCATAAGAATAGCCAACTGTACGATCTGCTCCAGAGTACCCTCAAACATCGCAATTATACCGGACGCGATAAATGCCGTGATCAAGTTAAATCCAAGCCAAGGCGCCCGCGCTTTCACTGAATCCCAAACTGTGTCTGAACCATCGGCGGATGACACGTTTGACAATGCCAAAAGGTCCTCAGTGTTCTCTTCCTGAATAACATGCACCATGTCATCCACAGTAATCATACCAACAAGACGCCCGGAATGATCCTTAACCGGCGCAGAGGCAAGAGAGTATTTTTGGAACTGATAGGCGACCTCTTCCTGGTCCATATCAACATCAATGTTAGAGTGCATAGTCTCCATAACATCGGCCAGTTTCACATCTCGGCCAAGACGCAGAAGTTGAGACAGAAGTACATAACCGATTGGCTTATTCATCGGATCAACAACGTAGATTTCATAGAAATCAGTCGGCAACTCATCCGCATGCTTGCGGGCAAAATCGATGGTTTGCCCGATTGTCCAGAACTCCGGGGCCGCAAGGAAGTCCCTCTGCATCAAACGCCCGGCCGTGTCTTCATCATAGACAAAACCAGCTTCCAAGACCGCGCGGTCCTCGGGCTCTAGCTCATCGAGAATTCGCTCGCGCCGCACGTCATCAAGATCTTCAAGAACGGCGATAGCGTCATCACTATCAAGATCGTCCAATGCCTCAACAACCGCCTCATCAGTCATCGCGTCGACAGCGTCTTCACGATACTCATCACGAAGCTCAATTAGAACATCGGATGGCAACTCCCCATCGAGGAGTTCAACAACGTCTTCGAATTGATCCGATGAAAGTTGCTCAAGCAGGTCTGACGCATCAGCGGGGTGCATCTCTTCGAGCGTGCCAGAGACCCAGCCTTGGTTCTCTGTCTGAATAGCATGGCGAAGGTCAGCGAGCTTTTGCTCGGGATTATCGGTGCCATAATCGGGCTTGGGTTTAACAGTCTCGCTCATGCGACCTGTTTGGCTTGATCGGCCCTGTGAAGCAAGCCTGATCTGCTGAAAGCGCAAATGAAAAAGCCGCCCCCGAAGGAGCGGCTTTAATTCGGTTATTTATCAGGATCAAATAAACCCGAAATCACCTGCATCAACGTCACCTACCATCGTATCAAGCAGAGTGAGCGAGTTTGAGCCGTAGGTGATTAGGACGTCATCACCGCTTTGAACAATCGCATCAATATCGCTGAATTGAGTAACACCAGATGAAGCGACGAAGATCAAACTGTTCGTCGTCAGGTATTTTGAGACAGAAGGCTGCCTGACTTAGTGAGTGTTTGGCTCATCTGGTTTCAGTTTAAGCAGCAGATTGTGCGTGCTGCAAGCGCCTTAGTTGCATCGTCTTCCTTTTGATTTTCTCCCTTTCAAGCAGGATGGTTTGGCCGCGTCCGGTGTAGACGTCTGCGGGAGTGAGGTTTTTCAGGCTCTCGTGAGAGCGCTGATGATTGTAGTAGCCGATGAACGTGTCGATCTGCGCTTCGAGGTCGCCAGGCAGGAAGTAGTTTTCCAGCAGGATGCGGTTCTTCAGAGTCTGATGCCAGCGTTCGATCTTTCCCTGAGTTTGCGGATGATAGGGTGCACCGCGCGTGTGCTTCATGCCTTTGTCTGCGAGAGAGTCTGCCAGATCGGCAGAGATGTAAGAGGGTCCGTTGTCTGACAGAAGCCGGGGTTTGTGAACAACATGGACCTGATCCAACCCGGAGGCTTCAAGCGCCAGGTCGAGCGTGTCCTGAACATCGCTTGTCGCCATGCCAGTGCAGAGCTTCCAGGCGATGATGTATCGGGAGAAGTCGTCGAGCACGGTGGAGAGATAAAACCAGCCCCAGCCGATCACCTTCAGATAGGTGAAGTCAGTCTGCCATAGCTGGTTGGGTGCAGTCGTCTTGTCCTTGAACTCACTGGCCGCTTTCATCACGATAAAGGCCGGGCTTGTGATCAGGTCACGTGCTTTCAAAAGCCTGTAAACACTGGCCTCCGAGACGAAGTAACGCTTTTCGTCAGTGAACTTCGTGGCGACTTCTCTGGGCGACAGGTCGGGTTCATCCAGCGCCAGCTCTAGCACCTGCTCACGCACGTCTTCAGGGATGCGATTCCACACGCGGGTCGAGCCGCCCCGACGATCTTCAAGCGCCGCTTCTCCAAACCGTCGATACACGTCATACCAGCGATAGAAGGTCGGGCGTGACACCCCGATTTGTTCCAGCGTGCGTTTGACCGGCTGATGCGACCCTTCAACGATCCGGATAATCTCAAGCTTCTCAGATGCAGGATATCTCATTCTTCGTACCCCCCATCCCCGATCACGCTTTTTTTAAGCACACGATTTTCAAGGGTGAGATCAGCGACGACCTCTTTCAAATCGCGCATCTCGCGCTTGAGGCCCGTTACCTCGCCAGATGTCGCCTGACGTTCGGTGTCACCTGACAGGCGCTTCTTGCCAGCCTCCATAAAGTCCTTCGACCAAGTGTAATATAGGCCCTGAGCGATCCCCTCGCGCCGACAAAGCTCGGCGATAGAATACTCCCCGCGCAGGCCTTCCAGCACAATACGGATCTTCTCTTCAGCAGAAAACTTCCGCCGGGTCTGTCGCTTGATCTCTTTTACGTGTTTCTCAGCTGATCCTTCAGCCCGTGATTTCTGTCTCATCATCTTTCCCTTCCTAGGAAATGATGAGCGCCAAACCCTCTCGTAGCACTTTAGCACGTCTGTCTCATCGTCGCTGACGGGGAACAGACGCGCTTAGAGTTCACCTTGGCGCGGAGAAAGTTTCGCTTTGGGGGATATCTTACGGATCGCATCTGACTTTCGCGGCTTTGAAAGCGATGGATGACCGGATCGACCGGGTGGTGATCGCGAGCGGCGAAGGACTGGACCAGACGATCAAACAATTTGCACGGACAGATGCCTATTTTGGACGCCTGCAAGCGGCTGTAGATGCTTCAAGCAATGACAATCCAGTGTTTGACGATATTGCCGGGCTTATCAGACGCGTGAACGCCAAATTGGACGCTGAACCGATGATGGTGTCCGTACCTCAGAAAGATGGATCGACTGCACCTTTCCTTTTGCAACGCCGCGATATGCAGCAATTCTCGTCCGGCATGATTTCAGATCCGCAATGGGCCGTCATGCTACTTGAGATCTATGCCGCATTAGATATCGGGGATACTGAGCCTGTCGCAGGCCTGCTGCAGCGGTGGATGTCCCCCGGTGCGCCGATTTCGTTCCGGCCGATGTCGATTGCAACTGATATTGCTTCAGGCACCGGACCGGAGCGAAGAGCCATGCTGCTCAAGCAAGCTGAGACAAGCCTTGTCGGGCGATACCTGAATCACGAAGTTGAGCTAGAGGACGTCAAGCCAGAACTAAACCTAGGACCGGACTTCAGAAAAGACCCGGTTTCAGATGTGCCTGTCCTATTGCTCAGCGGAACGTTAGATGGCCGAACCTATGTTGAAAGCCAGCGCGAAGCAGTGATTGGCCTGAAGAACGTACATATCGTTACGGTCGAGAATGCCGGTCATAACCTTTTCATGTCATCGCCTGAAGTCACGACAACAATTCAGACCTTTATGCGCGGTGATCCCGTGGAGACTAACAAAATCACGATTGAGTTTCCGGACTTCTAAGCCGCCTCAGCATAAGCGTATGGGCCGCCCCGTTTGAGGGCGGCTTGATACGCTGGGCGCGCATGCATCCGTTCCACAAAGCTTTTAATATTACCGAGCTGCGCCATGTCGGCGCGTGTTGCTGCGGCTTCTAGCGGGAAGCTCATCATAATGTCAGCGGCGGTCAGTGTGTCACCGACGAAATGCCCTGTCGCCTCAAGAGATTTGTTCCACCAGCCCGCATGTTCTGCGATGCGAGGGTCAATGAAGTTCTTTTCAGCAGTGCTCGAAATTCCTCTTACCAAAGGCCGCGCGAGCATTGGCGCGCGGTCTGGCAAGCGAGAGAAGACAAGCTTTAGCAGCAAGTTCGTCATTGCTGACCCTTCGGCATAGTGCAGCCAATAGGTGTAGTCGCGGCTCGCTTGCGTGCCCGGAGCAGGTTTTAGACCGCTCTCAGCGCCGTAGGCATCAACCAGATACTCAAAGATCGCACCTGTTTCAGCGACATTGATATCGCCGTCTGTAATCACTGGGGATTTGCCGAGCGGATGAATATCGTAAAGCGCTTGAGGCCCCAGCCCGGTTTCCGGATCGCGGTCATAACGCTTCACCTCATAGGCAATGCCCAGCTCTTCTAAAAGCCATAGAACACGTTGCGAGCGGGAGTCTTCGAGGTGATGGACGATAATCATGTTTGTACCTGCTTGTTTTGTAGGCTTACGGTTCAGGAAAGCAACTGGATTAGTCTAGCGCCGCAAACCATTTTCCGAGCGCCGCTGCTTCGGTATCTTTGTGGGCCCGAATTGCAGCCGCTTCTTCGTCTTGGCTCCATTGCTCAGCTTGCCAATCTTCATCCACGCAGGAGGCGTTTATAGCTTCTACTGCATCCAAAGCACCCTGCTCTACAGCCAGCGCGAGGACGGCTGAGCCGAGAAGGCTGCAGCCCCATACGAGGCCCGTTAGGCGAAAGTCCTCCAAGCCAAGCGCGTGCGCCCTGACGGCTTCAAGGCTGGCTTGCGGTTGCGGGCTGGCGGTTAAGCCTTCGACGGGAATAAGCATGATACCCATCTAAGTCCCGGCCCATTCGCGCCACGGTTTCCAAGCGGCCTCTTCTCGCTCTCGCAGCGGCGTTGGGCCTTCTGCGAGGAAGCATGTGACATCAGTTTCGGCGTAGCGGGCAAGCTCTGCAGCTAAGTCGTCGCGCGTCACTGGTGTGCGGTCGATGGCAACATTGGCGAGCTTGGTAAGCGTCATGCTGGCCATATCGAGCGTTTCACCCTGCGCGTCCCATTCAGCCGCGATGGCATCTGCAAGCGCTTGTGTTGGCACAGCGAGCGTCGCCTTAGCAGGCGTTTTAATCGCACGCCCATCAAGGTGGACAGCCCAGCCGCCTTCAATCTGAACTGAGACGGCTGCTTTATAGAAACGCTTTGGGGATGTGGTTTTACTCATGCTGGGCGCTTTAGGGAATAATCATCGCTACGCCAAGAGGGATAGATGCAACTAAGAGATAGCCGCGAGTTGTGCCGCGATTATGTCATCATTTAGTCCCTTAACGCGGGCTTGCAAAAGCCACTCCTGATCACTCAAGAGCGGATCTTTGAAGTTGAGCGTGCCGTTGTCTTCACGAAATGCGACACCCAGATATTTATAGTCACCCAGGTCAAATTGGCCATCTTGGCTCAAAGTATTGAATGCCGCAGCATCGATTGGCTTTACCTCGCCATTGAGACGCAAAGCCTTTTTCGAGATCGAGTTCACGCCGAAAATGACGATTTTGTGCGCCGACATGATTGACGGCAATACCTCTGCGCATTTGCGAACGGTTTGTTCAACATATTCTCTGGCTTCCTTGCGGCGCGTATATGCACCGATAGGCCCATAGAGTTGTGAGATTGAGCCGCTGAAAGCGGCGACGGCAATAATGATACTAAGCAAGCTCAACGACAAAATTGTCAACAGAAGAAAAAGACCCGTCAAGACAATCGCAATCCACGCGAAAGGAACGCGGCTCATCGCTGTTTTTGTAACGCGGTTTTTGATGCTGAAAATCTTCAGGTGATGGAGGAAATCTTTGATTTCTTTTTGAGGGTCAACAGGTTTTTGAGCCTCCGTCTTGCGGATTTGATCGCGCCTAGATCGCCGCGCCACACTTGATCGCCTTGCCATATGTATTCCCCGAATAAGAACAATCATTCAACAGAATATAATTTTGGACGCAAGTCCAAATAATAGTGGCGCCGTAATTATTATACCGTAGCGCCACTATTTTAATGTTCATAAATATTACTTTCCGAACCCATAAACCAAAGAGACACGGCTGATTGTGTCTGTTGATTCAAAGCCTGCGACGGGGTCTGTGTCGTGGCGGGCTTCGAATGAGATGCGGGCTGACAATGTGTCTGTCAGGGTTGCTGTCAAAGCGGCGATGTTGCCGATCTGGGTCGATGTTTCCGCGTACAAGACATTTGTATCGTTTGTGAAAGCGACATTATCGTTGAATTGGTGGGCGAAATTTGACTGCGCCGTCGCACCGAAAGACTCTTCAGTTGTGGCTGGCGTCAGCAGAGTTGCTTCAATCTCATCGATCTTGAGGCCGGGGCCGCCACGAACAGTCCACTGGGTGGCGTCGGAGGCGAGGACTTCATAACCAAGGCCGCCACCAATAAAGGCGCGCGATTCAAAGCCTGAAAATTCGTCTTTTTCATAGGACAGTTGGCCAAAGCCGAACAAGCGATCGTTGATCTGACGATCCAAATTTGAACCAAGGAAGATACGGTTCTTCGTCTCGTTACCTTCGGTTTCGCCATAGTCAGCCGCAGCTTGGATGCCGACTTTCCAGAGACCCATCTCACGGCCAAGATCAACGCCGAGACCGAGATCGGTTGTTTCTGTATTACCTGTTGTGACGCCTGCGCTGAGTGAGCCTTCGCCGGTCCATGTTGCCGCTTCATCTTCTGCGTGGGCTGGTAGTGCGATGGTCATTGCGCCTGCTAAGGCTGCAAATTTCAAATACTGGGAGAAGTTCATTTTTAGCTCCGATTGTTAGGAGCCGCGCAAATGACGTTAGAAACCTGAATCCTAGATGAATTACAGGGGTTTAACTGCCGATCTGACCCCGGTGTCGCAATTTTGCATCGGCAAGGACACAGGCCATCATCGCTTCTGCAACGGGGACCGCGCGAATACCGACACACGGATCGTGGCGGCCTTTGGTGCGGACATCGACTTCTTCGCCGTCCCGGGTCACCGATTTTGTCTCCGTCAAAATAGAGCTGGTTGGTTTGATCGCAACGCGAACGACAATGTCTTGGCCGGTTGAGAGACCGCCAGCAACGCCGCCATTATTGTTCGACAGAAAACGAACACCATCATTGCCCATTCGCATTTCATCGGCGTTTTGTTCGCCGGTAAAGCTGGCCGCATCAAAACCAGCACCGAGTTCAACGCCCTTGGCTGCATTGATGCTCATCATGGCCGCGCCCAGCTCACTATCGATTTTGCCATAGATCGGTGCGCCCCATCCGGCCGGAACGCCGGAGGCTTGAACCTCAACCACTGCGCCAACCGAGGAGCCGGATTTACGCACGCTATCGAGATAGGTTTCCCACTGCGCCGCCATATCAGCATCAGGGCACCAAAACGGATTGTCGCCTGTAATATCCCAATCCCATTTACTGCGATCGATCTTGTGCTCACCGATTTGGACGACAGCGCCGCGAATGACGATGCCTTCACCAAGGACGCGGCGCGCCACAGCGCCAGCGGCGACACGGGCTGCCGTTTCGCGCGCAGAGCTGCGCCCGCCGCCGCGATAGTCGCGCACGCCATACTTTTGGTCGTAGGTGTAGTCAGCATGGCCGGGCCGATAGCGGTCACGGATTTCGGAATAGTCTTTTGAGCGTTGATCAACGTTTTCAATCATCAAGCTAATCGGTGTTCCGGTCGTCACCTGACCGTCGGTACGGTCATCTTCGAAGACACCAGAAAGGATCTTTACCTGATCGGGTTCTTGGCGCTGTGTCACGAAGCGCGATGTGCCGGGCCGGCGCTTATCAAGGAATTGCTGCACGAAGGCTTCATCCAGCTTTAAGCCCGGAGGGCAGCCATCAACGACGCAGCCCAAAGCGCGCCCATGGCTTTCGCCCCAAGTGGTAACGCGAAACAAATGTCCAAATGAATTGTGCGACATGAGGGCTTTTCCGTAGTCTGACTGTAATCAGCGTCCTATATGCAATTTGAGTGACTAACAAACCGCCAATCTGCCTCACAAGGTTTTTGCTATGACTGATGTGCCTGTTTCAATTCCGAATTCGCCAAGCGCAGCCGATTATGCCGCTGAGGATGATCGCGCGCTGATCCCCGATGTGAAAGAGCCATTTGAACTGCTTGAGGCATGGCTGAAAGACGCCAATGAGAGCGAGCCGAACGACAGTACAGCCATGTCCCTAGCCACGGTTGATAATGACGGCATGCCGGATGTGCGCATCGTCTTGCTGCGCGGGCTTTCGGCGGATGAAGGCTTTAAGTTCTACACCAATTATGACAGCGCGAAGGGGCAGCAACTCTCCGATCACCCTAAAGCGGCGTTGTGTTTTCATTGGAAAAGCAAACGTCGACAGGTTCGGGTACGCGGCGTGATCGAGAAACTACCTTCGGATCAATCGGATGCTTATTTTCAACAGCGCGCACCGCAAAGCCGCATTGCCGCGATTGCTTCGGACCAGTCGCGTCCGCTGGATACGCGCGACACATTCAACAATCGCGTTGCAGAGATCAGTTCAATCTATGGTGATGATGATGACATTCCGCGCCCCGCACATTGGGGCGGCTATCGCCTGATCCCAACAGAGATTGAATTCTGGCAGGATCAAGCCTTCAGAATGCATGACAGGTTGAAACTGACCCGTGTGGGTGAGGCTTGGGCAAGTTCGCGCCTTTATCCTTAGCTTTTATCGCCAAGCATATAATAGACAGGGCTCGCGTTATCTGTTCAGTGGACACGGTAATGAAAAGACGAATGCGGCCAGCGAACAGTGCTGCGCCAGCAATTTGTCTTGTATCTTGGAGGTTTGATACATGAAACTTGGTCTACAAATTGTGCTGGGCGTTTTTTCCCTAATCCCAATTTATTTTGCTGGCATCGGGCTGATCCATGGCGGCGGTCTGTTAATGCCAGAGGGCGTTAACGCAGCATTGGACAATCAGTTTCGTTATAATTCCGGCACTTATGTCGCTGTATCTCTGCTGATTTGGTACTGCATCCTCAGCATCGAAAAACACTTCAAGCTGCTTGCGATTGTTTGCATTGCGTTAGTGCTGGGCGCGATCGGCAGACTGATTTCACAAAACACACTTGGCGCGGGAACAGAGCAGCAGTTCACAGGCATGATCATTGAGTTTGCGTCTCCGATCTTCCTGATCTGGCAACAGATGGTTGCGAGAAAAGCCAAGGCTGCCTAAACGGCGGTCATGACACTAAAACTTGCGATTTGGGATATGGATGGGACCATCGTGGATAGCCGGGAGGTTATTCAAACAGCGATGGTTCGATGCTTTGAAAGCCTAGGCTTGCCCGCCCCGGCCTATGATTATGTCCGCAAGACGATTGGCCTAGGGCTGCAAGAAGCCGTTCAGACTCTGGCGCCTGAATATCACGATATTCCCGGCCTCGCAGACGCCTATCGGAATGCATTTGTCGCGCGCCGCGCTGAAAGTGACTTCAAAGAGCCGCTTTACGATGGCGCAATTGAAACGCTTGAGAGGTTAGCGAATGAAGACTGGCTGATCGCAATGGCGACAGGCAAATCACATCGCGGCATTCGGGCAATTTTCGAAATGCATCCGTTAGAGCAGTATTTCGATACAATCTGGTGCGCAGACGATGGCCCCGGCAAGCCCCACCCACATATGTGCGAGCAGGCCATGAAAGCCCTCGGCGCAGAACCACATCAAAGCCTGATCATTGGTGACGCCATCCATGATATCAGCATGGGGCGAAATGCTGGCATCCATACGATGGGTGTAAGTTGGGGTTTTGGTGAAGCGCATGAACTGAAAGCAGTTGGCGCGCATGAAATTCACCATGACTTTGGCACTCTAAATAAAAGCTTGGATATTTTTGGTGCACGCATAGCGTAAGCTCCACAACGTCCGCTTCATTCCGCGACACTTTACACACTAGTCGGCAGGTCCATTTTCGCGCGTTAAACCGGCATGACCAATTCCGCTCAGTTTTATTTGCATGGCTTACCAGGATCAGAGGCCGAGTTGGACTTTGCCTTGCCCGGCTGGAAGCAGAATTGCGATTTGAAGGCACTTGATCGTCTAACGCTTGATGATGAGCATGAGTTTGCGATTGAGACGATGGCTGCGCAGATCGCCAATTTCGAATCTGTCCATCTTATCGCATTCTCGTTAGGTGCGATGAGCGCTCTTAAACTGGCCGCCAGAATGCCGGATACAGTAACAAAGCTTGACCTGATCGCGCCCGCCGCCCCGCTT
>JAQWGO010000067.1 GCA_029238175.1 Henriciella sp.
CTGTGCGCTCCCTTTGGCATCTTTTGCTCAAGACGCAGAGCAACCCACAGAAAAAACTGAGAAAGTTCTCGACGCAGTCATTGTGAAAGGCGTTCAGAATGATCGCGCGATGGAGGCCTTCAACGCTGGTGATTATGTCACCGCTGAAGTTGAGTTTTTGGATAATGCGATGTGCGCCCTGCGCCGCGAACGCAACACCATTGCCTCTTTTGAAACCGCGCAAACAAACGCGACGCGAGCTGAAGTCTTTGCTGACGCTGTTTCAGGCGACTCAGGCGCTAACAGCCGCGGCGCAGGCGCAGGTCAGGGGCAAAACACACCGACAGGCATCGCATCTACCAGCGGTGTCGCCGCTAGAAACATCGAGACAGAACTCGACCGCACGTGCGAGAAACGGGGCCGCCAATTGTATTTTGCGGGCCTATCCCAGATTCAATTAGGCAAGACTGATGAAGCGCTCCGTAGCTTTGAAAAAGCAACTATCGCAAGCAAAGTTCAGTATGACGCGCACTATAAAATCGGCCTAATTAAGCTTTTGAACGGTGACAGGAAATCCGCGGCATCTGAACTCAAAGATATAGAGCGAATTCTTAAACGCTGTAAAAAATGCGAAGCGCGTCAAGAGATTGTTGATCGCCGTGACCATTTGTCGAAAGCCATTAAGGGTGAAATCAAGCTCCACTAAGCGAGCAATTCTTACCCTTACATTGTGCTGATATTTTATCTGGATCGCCTGCCGCAGTTTGTGGTAGCGCTAACACAGCAATAAGACTCTAAATGAGCACAATGCCAAGGGAGAGAAATATGAAAAACCTAAAGATTGTGTCGATGCCAAAAGCACTCGCTCTTCTCGCTATGGTCGCAGCACCGACTTTCGCGGGCTCATCAGCTGCTGCTGATCCTGCCGTCGAGATTACACCTGTTTCGCCATATCAAATTGCTGGTGACCTGTTGCACACCCCCTCAAATATTAAGTGGGAACCATACGGGAAAAACAAACGCGCCAAAGTTGTTGAATCAGAAGGCGTTCCCGGTGGGCAAGCCATACAAATAGAAGTCAAGCGCAAGCCGAGAGACCCTTGGGACATCCGCATGAAAGCGGAATTTGACCAAGATATATCGAGTGGAGATAATATTGAGCTATACTTCTGGCTTCGGGCAGAAAGCATTCAAAAAGGTAAGGAAACCGGAAAAGTAGAAGCGGTTATCGGGCGCAATGTAAAACCGCACGATACAGTTATCGTTCACGAAATTCTGCCAACTACCGAATGGAAGATGTACAAAGTGTCCGGAACAGCAGGTACTGAGTTCCCGTCTTCAGAATCAGACATGGGATTCAATATCGGACTAATGAAGCAGACGATTGAGTTTGGCCCATTCTACGCCATCAAGGCGCCGGCCGAAACTCCGGAATAAACGCCATAAAATAAACGGCGCCGTCATCCACTAATCATCTTTGTGAGATTTAGATGGCGCCGATGATTTTCTTACAATCAATTTATGCTCAAGCAGGACCGTCTTGGTTGAGCTATTTATTCTATCTTCGGTTTGAGTAAGCAGCTCGATCGCGCATCGTGCCATCTCGCGAATAGGCTGCCGTACCGTCGTTAATGTCGGCCAAGTGGATGATGCATTCTCGGTATCATCAAAACCAACAATGGTAATGTCTTCAGGAACGCGTAATCCGGCTCTATGCGCGGCAGCGATAGCGCCTGCAGCCATGTCGTCATTACATGCGAAAATCGCGTCTGGTGGGCTATCCATAGCTAACAACGCTGCAGCACTTTTCATGCCCGAAACATATGTAAAGTCGCCAGCCTGAATAAGCTCCGGCAACGCAGGAACGCCCCTAGAGCTTAAACTAGATTGATAGCCCTTAAAACGTAAATCGCTCGCCCTATGATCGGCGGGCCCCTTAATCAGGGCTATGCGCTTGTGGCCTAACCCAAAAAGGAACTCCGTCATCTCATGGGCAGCCAACTCTTCGTCCATCTTGATCGATGGCCCTTTATAGGTCTCCAAGGGTGGGCCAATGCAAACGAATGAGATGCCCGTCTTTTCAAGCGTATCAATCAATTTCGGATTCTCAGACAAAGGCGGTACGACGATCAAGGACTGAATACTCGAATCGCGAAACCGGCGCTCAATCAGCTCCAAGTCCGAAATTTGCTCGTCGACAATGGGTTCCTCAACAACCAAATAATGGCCAAGCTCGCGGCATGCATTAAGCGCCCCGATAAGAAACTCACTAAGATATCCATAGCTAGGGTTTCGATACACTAACCCGATAAACCGCCCTCTACGTCCGGCAAGTTTACGTGCCATCAGGTTTGGGCGGTAATTAAGCTCCCTCATCGCAGATTGAACGCGTTTCCGCGTCGTATCTTTGACGGAGCTTTGACCGTTCAGGACGCGCGAAACCGTCATTTGTGACACGTTCGCGCGCTCTGCAACGTCTTTAATCGTGGTAGAACCGTTTTTATTCATTTGCTCAATAGTGACCGAAAAATACTCTCACGTCTCAATTATATACAGGTACCTGTAATAAACGACATGTACATTTAGCCGCAATCTTGAGTGCCGTTTGCATCCTCCTCAAGACGAACATTTGAAACACCAAGTGCCTGTCCTGCATCGCCTGAAATGATCAGCGCCTTCATCAAATATTCCATTTTCACGCCTTGATCTGCAAAGCATGACATACTTAGACGAACTTCGCTCCAATCAGCGGAAAGCGTAACCGGCACGAATGCGTCGCAGTCTGCCCCGCCTTCACAGCCCATCCCGACGTCGACTTGCGCATCACCTTCGAGTGAGATCGCGTCAAATACCAATTCCATCGCGCCGTTCGACTCGCGAGACATATCTACCGGATAGTTTGAGGCAATGATGAAGTCTTCTTCGCCCGTTCTGAATTCAACACGCAGAGAATCTTCCTGTGCCGCTTTATCGTAAGCAGTGACACTCTGACCTGCCGTCTCTACCGGGAGCGCCGTTGCAGGTGAGCCATACTTGATGATCGCCCATGGGGCCATCAAAGCGCCCTTGCTGAAGAACACGCCTTTGCCTGCTGAACTTTGACCAGACAAACCAGATTCTTCAGACAAGACGTCAAGATTTCCATCATCACCAAATGACAAACCATACCCAAATGGGAATAGTGGATCATATGGTTCAACATTGACATTCAGAACGCTTTGATCCGCGCGCTTCGGCCATGAATATGAAAGTCGGCCAGTGAAGTCGTAAGATTGGTCTGTTTGGAACAGCATATCTGCAATCCCCGCACCTTCACTACCAGGCAGCCACGCCGCGACGAAGGCATCGGACGCGTTAATTTCCGGGTTCGTCCACAATGGGCGTCCAGATAGGAAGACAGAAACCGTCTTCATGCCTTTATCTTGGTAAGTATTCAGGAGTTCCGGATCAAACCCGGAAATTAAC
>JAQWGO010000070.1 GCA_029238175.1 Henriciella sp.
TCGAACGCTTAGCCGTGAAGCTGTGCAAGCTGGGCGTGACAAAAGAGCCAGTACGCCGGGCGCAGCAAACAATATGCTGAAAGCAATAAAGGCGCTTTATAAATGGGCTATTGAAAACGGACATGTAGACCAAAACCCAGCTGAGGGCGTGAAACGCCTGAGGATGGGCGAGAGTAGCTGGAAACCATGGACCTATGAACGACGCGAGAAGTTCAAAGCAAAACATCCTTACGGTACGATGGCGCGAACAGCGTTTCACTTGGCATTTGATGGGGGGCTTCGCCGCTCAGATGTTGTGCGTGTTGGACGCCAACATAGAGACGCAACTCACTTGCGTATCAAACAGCAGAAAACAGGCAAAGTCGTTTCCTTAATGGTCACGCCAGAATTAGCAAAAGCGTTAGACACCGCACCTAGTGAAGGGCTCTTCTATATCCAGACGGCCTACGGAAAGCCTTTCTCGATAAAGGGGTTCGGCGCTGCCGTGCGCCGCTGGGTGAAGGATGCCGGGCTACCTCCCGAATTGACGCTCCATGGCCTCAGAAAAGCAGACGGCGTGCGTATGGCCGAGGCTGGCGCAACAGAAAATGAGATAGCTGCAAAGCTTGGACATAGCGACACACGGTCTGCTTCGATTTACACCAAAGGTGCCAATCAACAGCGTCTCGCGGACGCAGCTATTAGAAGATATATTGAACAAAGTGCCCCACCTTTTGCCCCGGTGGGGCACTTTTCAAAAGAAAGCCCTATGTTTTCAGGTGAGAACAAAAGGGGTGGTGGGCCCGGAGGGACTCGAACCCCCGACCAGACCGTTATGAGCGGTCCGCTCTAACCAACTGAGCTACAGGCCCTTTGTTCAAAATGAACGCCAAGATGAACGGAGTCATAAAACTCCAACCTTGATCTCGCCGCAATGGGGTAATTTAATGGAGACTGCAAGTTTTTAGATGCATGGACAGGACCCATCATGACGTTTGGACGAATTCAACTCCTCGCAGGGCTATCAGCGCTCGCTCTGATCGGGCTTGGCGCCTGCGGCAGCGCTGCAAATAACGCCGCTGAAACAACCGATACAGCACCAGCCGAAAGTCTTGCCCCAATGCCAACCGTCACGCCGAATGCTGCGCCGATTGAAAGTGCACACCCAAACTCTATTCAACCTGAAACCACTTTGAGTATTTCAGCTGAAGGCACCGTCAATCGCGAACCTGATATCGCCTTTTTAAATACAGGCGTACAGACGCAGGGCAAAACCGCGGAAGAGGCCATGGGCGCAAACCGATCCGCGATGAACGGCGTGTTCTCTGCTCTAAAAGCGGCGAAGATAAGCGACAAAGATATGCAGACCTCAAACTTCTCTCTGCAGCCGCAATATGACTATTCCAACCGGCAAAATGGCGAGCCACCGCGCCTGACAGGCTATACAGCGTCCAACCAACTCACCGTAAAGGTTCGGAATTTAGCGAACCTTGGCGAAACAATGGATGCGCTTGTTGGTGCTGGCGGGAATACGTTTTCAGGCCTTTCCTTCGCATTGGAAGATGACAGGGCCGCACGCAATGAAGCACGTGATCTCGCGATGCGCGAAGCAACGTCGCGGGCCGAACTATACGCCAAGGCCTCTGGCTATAAGGTCGCAAGGATCGTCACAATTTCCGAAGGCGGCAACTTTCGCCCGCAGCCGATGGCGATGATGTCACGCTCAATGGACATGGCAGAGTCGACCCCTATCGCTGGCGGCGAAGTCGGCTATTCTGTTACTGTAAACGTTGTGTTCGAGCTACGGCAGTAAGCAATCGATTGAATAGGCAAGATTTTTCCTAGCCTTCCCAGATATCTCCCCGTATGGCTTAGTAAATAAAAAGTTATACTGGGGAGTTCATCGTGCGGATACTAACAGCCATATTTCTAGTGTCGTTGCTTTGGGGCTGCGAGACGACGCAAACACCCCCGGACGAGCCATCTAAACAAGGTGAGTATCCGCCATCGCCCACAGCACCTCCTCCACCACCCCCGTCTCGTACCCCGGCATCAGGAGAAGAGACCGTAATCCTCGATGATATCCTTATGGGATTGCCGCCAACAGCTGCGGGCGGGCCATCGTCATTACCAAATACGGCGCGCGACTATCTGCCGTTCATTGATGTCGCAATCGATCCGTCTGCCGCAGATAGTGAGTACGATCTCAAACTAGAAGATCACTATACACGTATCCGGATTGAAACATTGAATCCTAAGGCGACAGACATCGCCGGAACCGCTTCGGGAAGCTATACAAGCAAGGACGCAGATCGAAATTATCGCAAAGAGAGCCGCGGGTGGCTGTCTCGTATGTTCAGTTCAAAATCAGTGACGCGAACCCTGCTAGCAGAATTTGATATAAGCGAGCCGGACATCAAAGCGACTGAAGCGCTGTTTGCTGCATCATTCTCGTCCAGCAATGCTGAAGGAGAGACATGGTCTACTGACCAAAGCCTCGCGCTCTATGCGACGCCCTGGTTCAAGGTCACAGCGAATACGACGCTGACGGCTAAAATGCGCATGCAGCTGGCCGATCAACGTGAGAGCACCGCGGCAAGTGCAAATGTGTTGGGGACGCTGACGACGGCTGCGAACCTGATTGCGCCGACATCGTCGCTTATCACCTATTTCAACTCACCTGCCATGACCGAGGCGTCTAACTTCCTCGACTCGTCAGTGTCTCAGCTTTTCGGCCGGTCGATTACTGAGCAGTCGACCGGATCTATGGCGGTGAAAACATAGTCCGAGAACCCGGTCCTTGTTGTCTATGCCGCCCTGCCCGATGCCAAGGACATTCGCAAAACGAGCAAGCGTGAAACACTGGGCGGTTGGGCCATTTATTTGGACGAGCCGATCCCATCGATGTTTACATCTGCGACGCAGTCCGATGAGGACGGCATTTTCGAAGTACCCGATTTCAAGTCTACTAGCGGTTCGGATATTTTGTCTTTCCGGGTCGGGAATGAGCTGACCGTCTATGACTATATCTTCTCTCGCCTTGATCTGGCTGACCGGATTTCTGCGCTGAACGACACCGGCGACGATGGATTGGCCCGCATAGTTTGCGCGCGGATTGATCGCGGCCTGTCAGAAACCGGCTTCAATACCTGGGACTCAGCCGCTGGCGTTTGGGCTGCGGCGACGAGTGACCAGATGAGTAGCGCTGCGCAAGCTGCATTGCTTCAGCCGGACAATTGCCCGGCTATGGCGCGCTGGACGGCGTTAGCGTCGCTTTCAGAAAGCTATTAGTACGCCGCGCTTGGGGTTTTAATCTCGTTATGCTCACCCATCAGGGCGACCATCGGTTTGTGCTGGCGCGCTAGCTCGGCTTCCATCTGAACGAAGGCAGCGATCACAACGCGGTCACCCATGGCGAATTTGCGGGCGGCGCCGCCATTCACGCCGATCGTGCGAGAGCCACGCGGGGCCTCGATCGCATAGGTTGAAATACGCTCACCATTGGTGATGTTCCAAATGTCCACGCGTTCATGTGGGAGGATGCCTGCGGCGTCGAGGAGGTCCTGATCGATAGAGACCGAGCCTTCATAATATACATCGCATTGCGTTACCGTCGCTGCGTGTAGTTTACCCTTCAACATGTTGACCAGCAAAGCTCGCCCTCCCATTCGGAATTACTATGGCAAGCATCGCTTGCTATGCACATATGGGTATTGGATGCCCCTAGGTAAAGGGTTGTTGTGCAGCGCAATACAGCGGCGTTTAAGCACAAAGGCTTTCAGGTGGAAAGAGGCCTGATTGCGGTGTCATAAAGTTGCACACTCAACTGTTGTATTTGTTAGGGTTTGAGGGTGGTTTTTATCTCGCGCAGAGCGGCCGCACCCAGCACAAAAAGCCAGACCGCAAGGCGGGCTGGTGAAAGCAGGGCTTAGGCGCGTTCAGATGAGACGCGAGTGTTAATGCCAGCCTTTCGGCGTGGCTGTGTGCGTTCCGTCTGAACGCGCCTGCGGCGGCATATTTTTATCGGTTTGCCTCATAGATCTCTGCCTATGATCGCCCCGGGGTATCCGACTGACGAGCCTTCCGCTCAGCTTGCCCTATCAAGACAAGTTGGGTGTCCCCGACTGTACCAAAGCAAGGGACGTTACCCCGCAAGCCCCAGTGAACAGACCGCCGCATCCCACACCCGATCTGGTCGGTCCGGACCCGCCCTGCATGGCTGTGAGATGGAGAGAGTATAAGTTGGAGGTAGCGGGGTGGGGATAGATTTATTTTACGCGGCACTCGCAATTACGCTTTGCCCAACTTGATTGGGCAATCCATCTCTGAACCGCATGCCCAAAACAGGGGGATAAACCCTCTCCCGGGCTTGCCTCTCGATCGGGTGATGCTCCCTCCGATCAAGTCGGAGGGAGCGTAAAACAACGAGGTACTGACTGGTGTCTTAAGTATCCAAGAACGAGCGTAGCTTCCGGCTGCGGCTTGGATGCTTCAGCTTTCGCAGCGCTTTCGCCTCAATCTGCCTAATCCGTTCGCGGGTCACGCTGAACTGTTGGCCGACTTCTTCGAGCGTGTGGTCAGTGTTCATGCCGATACCAAAGCGCATGCGCAGCACGCGTTCTTCACGCGGGGTGAGCGAGGCGAGGACGCGGGTTGTGGTTTCGCGCAAGTTCGATTGGATCGCGGCTTCGACGGGCAGGAGCGCCATCTTATCTTCGATAAAGTCGCCGAGGTTTGAATCCTCGTCATCGCCGATTGGCGTTTCGAGCGAGATCGGTTCTTTCGCAATCTTGAGGACTTTACGGATTTTCTCTAGCGGCAGGCCAAGCTTTTCAGCCAGCTCTTCCGGGGTCGGTTCGCGGCCAATTTCATGCAGCATCTGGCGCTGTGAGCGGACGATTTTGTTGATCGTCTCAATCATGTGCACCGGAATACGGATCGTACGGGCCTGATCCGCGATAGAGCGGGTAATCGCCTGGCGGATCCACCATGTTGCATAGGTCGAGAATTTGTAACCACGGCGGTATTCAAACTTATCAACCGCCTTCATCAGGCCGATATTGCCCTCTTGAATAAGGTCGAGGAATTGTAGGCCGCGATTGGTGTATTTTTTGGCGATTGAGATCACGAGGCGCAGGTTTGCCTCAACCATTTCTTTCTTCGCGATACGGGCTTCACGCTCGCCTTTTTGGACGCGTTGAACGATCTGGCGATAGTCATCAATCGGGATACCGATTTCTTGGGCAACGGTCTGGATTTCGCCGCGCATGTCAGCGATTTTGTCCATCTCACGCGTTGTGAAGCGCAACCATTTTTTCGAGAGAACAGAGACCTGCTCTGCCCAATCAGGCTCTAGCTCGCGGCCAAAATAGTTTTTCAGGAACTCAGAACGCGGTACGCCGTGAGCATCTGCAAGACGCATCAGCTGGCCCTCTAGGCCCATCAGTTTCTTGTTAATCGCGTAAAGCTGCTCAACCAATGCTTCGATACGAGCATTGTTGATGTGCATGGTTTTCAGGGATTCAACGATATTGGTCGAAATGCCGTCATAGGTTTCCCGATCTTTCTCGGTCAGGCCTTTGCCTTCCATGCGGCGGCCAACGAGCTTTTCCTGAAGCTTACGGAATTTAACGAAACCGTCCGCCATCTCGTCTAGCTTTTCGAGGACGCCGTCACGAAGCTCTGCTTCCATGCCGGACATCGACATTGCAGCGCCTTCTTCTTCGTCTTCGCGCTCTTCACGGGCGTGACGCTCTTCGATGGTTTCGTTCTCGCGTTCTTCGGCGAGTTTTTCTTCTTCTTCCTCGTCCGGCTCATCAACCGGGTTTTCAGCGCCATAAGTCGCCTCAAGGTCGATCAGGTCACGCAGGAGAATACGCTCGTTCACGAGCTCATCACGCCAGACCATCATTGCTTCGAAGGTTAGCGGGGATTCGCAGAGGCCGCGGATCATTGCGTCGCGTCCAGCCTCGATACGTTTGGCAATCGCGATTTCACCTTCGCGGGACAGTAGCTCAACTGAACCCATCTCACGCAGGTACATGCGGACGGGATCGTCGGTACGGTCAGAGCCGCGGGCGTTGCCTTTTTTGACAATTGCGCCAGCTTTTTCAGTTGTCGTAACAGCCGAGCCTTTTGCGGCAGCTTCGCCTTCTTCTTCATTCTCTACGACGCTAACGCCTTGCTCTGAGAGCATGGCCATCGTGTCTTCGATCCGGTCAGACGAAAGCTCGTCCTCTGGCAGAATTTTGTTGAGTTCTTCCATGGTCACGAAGCCTTTGGCCTTCGCTTCCTTCATGAACTTTTTTACTTTGGTATCGCTGAGATCGAGAACTGGACGGTCTTCGACTTCGCCTTCAGACATATTCGCATCGGCTTTCGCCATAAAACGCACTCCTGTTGCTGTGCACTGCCATCACAGCATTCAAATTTTGTTCCGAAAAAGGATGATCAGTCCTGATCTGCCTTTTCCGCTGCCTCGTTGAGCCGCGCCGTGCGAGCCCGCCGTTCAGAAACCAAACGATGCCGAAAGCGCGCGTCTTCGGCAGTGGCAAAAGCCTCTTCCGCAACACGGCCCGACACATCGGGTCCTTCTAGGCGTGCATACTGCTCTAAGGCGATCAGCCATTCCCGCTCCTCAGGCCCGCTTGGGGCTATAACTGGGACGTCAGGATAGTTTTTTAGCAATTCTGCAGCGCGCGTTTTTCCACAACTTTCTAAATGGTCACGCAAGGCGGTTCGGTCAACACCTTCCTCTGCGTTATTTTGAGCTAATATGGCGTCTCTGACAGCTGAAACGTCCGGATCGGGCAAATCAGCGTGCGCAAGGGCCTCAAAACCGAGTTCTACGAGGTGGGGATTGTCTATTGCACGTACGATAAGACCCAGCCCTCTTGTCTTGGCTGGAGGGCCTTTTTGGAGCGTTGGATTTGGTGGCTGAACCTTGTTTCGCCAATCGCCGCGTTTGCCGCCAGCGTTCGGCGTGTACTGGCTGTTGCGACGGGCCGAGCGAAGTTGCCACAAATGGTCTTTCATCCGGGCCTTCAGCTCACGCTCATATGCTGACTTTACGGCGCCGTTCTGGATCGATGCAGCCGCTGTCATAAGCCGCTGCTCAAGACCGGCTTGACGCTCTGGCGTATCTAAAGCCTCGGCGTCGCGTTCACGTCGCCACAGCACTTCAACCAGTGGCAAAGCGCCATCAAGTGCCGCGCCCATTGCCATCGGACCTTTGTCACGGATCAGATCATCCGGATCCATGCCGTCAGAGAGTAGACAAAAGAAAATGCTCCGCCCCGGCTGCAGACCCGGCAAAGCACGCTCGATTGAACGATGCGCAGCGCCAAGACCGGCCCGGTCGCCGTCAAAACAGAGTATTGGTTCAGGGCCTGCGCGCCATAATAGCGTCAGCTGATCCTCAGTCAGGGCCGTCCCCAGCGGGGCGACAGCATGACCAAAACCCGCTTCGGACATGGCGATAACGTCCATATAGCCTTCGCAAACGATCAGGCCGCCTTCGTCTGTGCCGCCAAAAGCTTCGCGGGCAGGCTTATACCGGTAGAGAACACGGCCTTTATGGAAGAGCGGCGTATCACTGGAGTTTAGGTATTTCGGCTTAGCATCCGGCTGCAGACCACGGCCACCAAAAGCGATAACCGCGCCGCGAACATCCTCAATCGGGAACATGAGGCGGCCACGGAAGCGATCATATGGGTCACCGCCGCCTTCTTTTTGTACAGCAAGACCAGCGTCAACAATCTCGCTCATCGAAAAGCCTTTGCCTTTCAAATGTTCTATCGTGCGACGCCAATCGTCTGGCGAATAGCCAAGCCGATATTTCGACCACGTCTTCGGGCTCAGGCCGCGCCCTTCAAGATAGCGCCGGGCCTCTGCGCCCTCTGCTTCGCGCAAGCACGCTTCATAGAATGACGCGGTCGCCTCGCAAGCATCATAGAGGCGCTTGCGGCGATCATATTCTTCTTGGTCTTGCGGCGTTGCCTTTGGCAGAGACATGCCCGCTTCGTCCGCAAGCTTTTCAACTGCCTCCATGAAGGACAGACGCTCTGTTTCCATAACGAAGGAAATGACATCGCCGCCCATACCAGATGAGAAACATTTGAAGATCTTCTTCTGATCGTTGACGTAGAAACTTGGCGTCTTCTCACTGGTAAAAGGTGAGAGCCCCACCCATTCCTTGCCCTGCTTTTTCAGCTTCACCTTACGGCCAATGACTTCCGAAGGCCGGATGCGGGCCTTCAGTTCATCAACGAAGCCATCTGGGATGCGAATTGGAGTGGACATTATGCCTATATAGCGCGGCTTAGCGCCCGCGCGAAGCGACTTAGATGAAATTCAACAGACTTCGCACACCATAGCGAAAGACCAGCGTCTTAAAACGGACGTGGGTGGAGAAAACTTATGACTGATAATCACAACTATAGGAACGTTCCGACAGAGCGGCAATTCCTGCTATCAATTATAGAAACCTGTTTTTGGATTATGTTATTTGCAACAACTGTTGCGCTGGCTGCGACGTGGCTCACCACCCGGCATCTTGAGGCCAGCATTCACTATCAAGCACTTCTAACCTCGATCGTCCTGCTAGTGCTTATTGTGCCAGCCTGTATCGGGATTATTGGCCGTCAGAGCATCCTTAATCATCGCCGCATGTTGGAAGTAACACGCCTAGCGCATACCGATGAAATGACTGGGCTCGCGAACCGCCGGTCTTTTATGCAAGAGGCCACAGAACGGCTAAAAAGTACCAATGTGGAATTAGACGGAATTGCGGTTTTCATCGTCGATCTGGATCACTTCAAAAGCGTCAACGACGTTTACGGCCATAGCGCCGGTGATGAAGTCTTAATTCATGCGGCGAAACAGATGGAAAAAGCCGTCCCCCATGGCAGCCTGATTTGCCGACTGGGCGGTGAAGAATTTGCCATCATGCTGGGCTATCGCTCCGTCCTAGATGTGCATGAGCGCGCCGAAGAAATTCGCCGCCGGATCGCGTCAAAACCCTGCACCGTTGGAGAGCATTCAATCAGTATTACTGCCAGCGTCGGCGCAGGTATCGCGCATTCACGCGATACGGTAAGCTCTGTTATGACCCGCGCCGACAATGCACTTTACGAAGCCAAAGGCGAAGGCCGCAACCGCTTTGCAATCGCAGCCTAAGCAACGCTATTCCGGCGCGGCGAGGATCTCTACTGGGCCTGTATCAAACCACGCTTCAAGCGCTTTATACATTGCGAAAGTCTGGTCGTCATATTCGCGAACATAGCCCGCTGGCCAGGCACTTGAGCGCGCGACAACAATGTCATTCTGACGGTCGATATATAGGCTTTGACCATTAGCACCGGACGCGGTGAACGTGCCGTCTGCATAGGTCCACCAATGCCATGCATAGCCGCGATTTTTGTTCGGATGAACTTCGCCGGGCATGATGTGCGGTTCGTCTGAAACAGTGGCACGGTCCACCCAATCGACGGGCAGGATTTGCTCACCATTCCAGTTGCCGCCTTGCTCAATGAACAGGCCAAAGCGCGCCCAATCACGAAGCGCAGAGTTAAACATTGCCCCGCCGACCTCTGCGCCGTTTGGGCCCGGATTATCAATGATCCAGCCTGCATCATGTTCCATTCCGAGCGGACGCCAGATTTTCTGTTCCAGATAGTCAGCCGCATCCATTCCGGTTGCGCGGCGAACAAGTTCAATCAGGACTTGCGATTCGGCTGTATTATAGTTGAAGTCTGTGCCCGGCTCGTTCTCACGCTTGAACTTTAGCGCGAGTTCAAAAGCCGTTTTCTTTCCGGTCACAACGCTATTGGTCATCACGTGCACCGTGTCGGACATGTCGCCTTCGAAAAGTTTCGGATCGTAGCGAATGCCCGATGACATTTGCAGCGCCTGCTTGATGGTTACACCTTCATAATCGGTACCTTTGACCTCTGGTAGATAGGTCTCCAACTTATCATCGACGCTTTTGATCTTACCGTCCGCAATAGCAGCGCCAACCAGTGTCGAGGTGATCGACTTGACCAAAGACCATGTTGTGAAGCGCGTGCCAACGTCAGCGCCGCGGCCATAGCTTTCATGCACAACCTGCCCTCGGTGCAGGATAACCATGCCGGACGTTTCCATGTCAGTATACATGTCGGCGAGGGTCTTGGTTGCACCTTCATGCTCAAACGTGAATCCGCTCAAGGCGCCTTCCGATACGGGGAGTGGTTGCGAGACGACGCTACGCGCGACCGTTCGCGTTGGGTACACTTCACTGGCGTTTTGGAAGAAGTAATCCTTATCACCATCGAAAGCAGCAGCGCGCGCAAACACGTCATTCGGCAGCGGGACAATTTGCGTGAATGCGAAGACGCCCAGAACTGCGCCGATAATTAGGGCCACAAGACCAATCAAAAAGGACTTCATGGGGAACGCTCCGCTGTTAAGACGGATGTGTTTGCACCTAAATTGCACGCAAGGTCCAGCCCTGCCCTAGGGTCTATGCATTATAATGGATTGTAGTTTGTTTAGAATTTGAACGCAGAGCGTAGGCGAATGCCTGCTTCGATCTGCTGTTCTTCCCATTGGCGCGTGTCATCAAGCTCATTCGCACCGATCGTCA
>JAQWGO010000073.1 GCA_029238175.1 Henriciella sp.
ATAACGCACCAATTTAAGATCACTGCGCGCCTCAACCTCACCCGGGTTGAGCCAGCCATCTCTTACGAACTGCAAGAAAGTCTTAGACCCACGTCGACTTTCACCGAATAGGTTCCCGGCCCGGCCCCCTCTAACATCCGGCAGAACAGCGCGTTCACTCATCGCGGCAATATCCTGCCTGATCAGCGCTTGCGCGATATCCAGTTGCCGCGCTTCAGCCTCTGCTTGCCTTATTTGTTTACCCGCACCCGTTGCGCCAACGAGTAGGCTCGCGCCGGATGCTGACACCAGCGCCAGAATGAACAAAGCCACAAGCGTTTCAGCCAACGTAAAACCCGCCTGAGAAGAAATTCTAATCATTGAGCCCTCTCATCGACTTCTGCCGTTGAGCTTCCGGGCAGATTTTTGGGCACAGCCTTAAGGCTTACAAGCCGCGCCAATACCTGCGTGTCATTCGGTGCCGTCACAGTGACTTCGTAGCTCTGCAGCGATCCGGGCAATGCCGGGCTAGCCAAACGTGACCAGCCGAATGTCCGCGCTAGCTGGGTCTCCTGCCCGACTGCGATACCAGCATCAATTACGTCCGGTGACGCCATCGTCCGCGCCATCACATTCTCTGCGACTGTCCGCGCAAGAAGACGCGTCTCTAGGCGGGCAGTGTTACGAACGGCGTCGCCTGTCACCTGCAAAAGGGGTACTGCCGCCAATGCTAATACACCCATCGCGGCAACCGTCTCGACCAGGCTAAACCCTTGTTCTGATTTTCGGCTAGCGTTGCTCAATTTGAACCTCGCCGCCTTCATTTATGGATACATCAAACCGGTCTGAACCACCGCGAATTCTGAATGACATGGCCGCGTTGACTGTCGTGGGATCAAAGATGAGGTCTGGCCAATCTTCCGGACGCTCCCCCAGCGGCTCACGCACTTCAATACCTACCGATGACGGAAACGTTCGCCCGCCGCGCTGTGCGGTCCAGGCATCCCTGCGCCACGCAACGATGGAATAGCCCCGCTCATTCAAACGGATGCCAGTGGGCTGACCCGACAAGATTGCAATATCTTGAACTTCTTTCAGGTCGCTCGCAAACGCCTTGGCTTCGACCAATGATACGCTATCGCGCTGAGGTAATGTCAGCACAATCAAGCCTGCGGACAGCCCAACGATAAATACGACCATCAACACTTCGACGAGTGTAAAGCCGCCTTCTCGGGCTGAATGTGCAGCAGTATTTTTCATACTTACGATGAGTTACTGGTCCCAATTGCCGATATCGGCATCAAGCTCTTCTCCGCCTTCTTTGCCATCGGCGCCATATGAGAAGAGATCATAAGCACGACCTGACTTATCTCCTGGCCGTTTATATACGAAAGGCCTGCCCCACGGATCGAGCGGAATAGACGATTTCTGCAAATAGCCGCCGGTCCGGTAACTCGCGCCAGCTGGCATATTATCTGGCCGCTTTATTAGGGCCTCGAGTCCTCCTTGCTGCTGAGTAGGATAGTCATATGCGTCTAGCGCATATTGTTCCAAGGCTTGAGACAGGGCGACGATGTTAACTTTAGCGGTCTTCACCTGAGCATCGGTTCGAGCGCCCAAAACGTTGAACAAAACAACGCTGGAGAGCAGGCCAATAATGAACACAACCACCATGATTTCAGTCAGCGTGAAACCACCCTCGCGGCGAAGTTTTTTCTTTCGCTTATCAGTCATGTTCGTTCCTCAGGTTCCGATGGCAATTGTATTAAGTTGTAGAATTGGCAGCATGATCGCCAAAACGATGAGGGCGACAATACCAGCTAGCATGACGATGAGTAAGGGCTCTACCAAGCCGAGCGCGACCGTCGCACTACTATCTAGCTCTTCTTCCATATAATCGGCGGCACGCCCCATCATAATCGGCAGATCGCTACCACGTTCGCCGCTGGACACCATGTGAACCAGCATTGGCGGGAAAACTGCGGTGGAGCGTATGGCACGGTTTAACGGCTGACCCTCTTCAACATCACGCTTAATCTTAGTCGCTGCCTGTTTGAAGACTTCGTTGCCCAAAGACCCCCGCGCCGCAGTCAGCGCATCGGGTACAGTTGCGCCGCTACCTGAAAGGGTTGCAAAAGTCCGTGCGAATTGAGCCGCGTTAGCATTCCGAATAACCTTCCCAAGCATCGGAAGCCGCAACACGAAACGATCCCATGCGATCTTTACAGCAGGGCTACGAAACATGCGCCTGCCCGCCCAACCTGCGGCGGCAAGTAGAGGTAAAACAAGCAGGCCCCACCCCCGCATGAAGTTTGAAACAGCGATGACCGCTTCGGTAAGCGCTGGCAAATCCTGCCCCACCGTTTGGAATTGCTCAACCACGGCCGGAACGACAAACACCATCAACAGAACAACAACGATCATCGCCACGCACGCAAGCACGGCTGGATAGATCAAAGCAGAGAGCAGCTTACGGCGAAGTTTCCGCGACTTCTCAAGATGAGTTGCTAGCCTATCCAAAACCTCTCCTAGTCGGCCTGAGGTCAAACCCGCGCTGACGACCGAACGATAGTATGGCGGGAATGACTTTGCTGCACCGCCCAGCGCCTCTGCAAACGAGTAGCCTTCCTGCACAGACGAACGCACCCCCATCAGCACGCGCCGGGTCTTGGGCTTTTCAGCCTCCCCAGCAATAGCGCCAAGAGACTCTTCAACCGTCGCCCCTGATTTGATGAGCATTGAAAGCTGACGCGTAACCAAAACAAGATCATTGCCGGACAGATTTCCTGCGCTGCCACTAGACCGCGCTGTACTCTTCTTACGACTCTCACTAACCTCAAGAGGCGATAGTTGACGAAGGCGTAACTCCTTGCGGGCAGAACGCGCTGAATCCGCATTGATCACGCCTGATGCGCGCTTCCCATCGGGTCCAATCGCGACGTAATCAAATACTGCCATGACTAATGCTCATCTTCACGGCGACACACGCGCAGCACTTCTTCTACACTGGTCTCGCCAGTGACGACAAACCGAGCGGCATTTCGGAACAGTGTGCCGAAATTTGAGAGCGCTTGCTCTTGAATTGCATCTTCGGACGCATCAGCGCGGATTAGGTCTCTAAGCTGGCTATCAATCGTGATCAGCTCATAAACGCCCTGTCGTCCAACATAGCCTGAGTTTCCGCAGGCCATACACCCAACCGGTCGCCAAAGCTGCGGCGCTTGCTCACGGGTCAGCCCAAACATCGCAAGCTCGTCATCTGTCGGTTCATGCGGCTTGCGACAATGCTCGTACAGCCGACGCACAAGGCGCTGCGCAATTACAGCTTTCAGGGTCGCCGCCAGCACATATGGCTCAATGCCCATATCGCGCAGACGCTGAATGGCACCCGCCGCGCTATTAGTATGCACAGTGGACAGTACAGGCCGCCCCGTCGACGCGAATTCAAAAGCAACCTTCGCTGTCTCTAGATCGCGTATCTCACCCACCATCACGACGTCAGGATCGTGACGAAGAATGGCGCGCAGAGTTGCGGCAAAGGTCAGCCCAACCTTGTGATGCATTTGCGTTTGGCTAATCCCATCCAGACCGTACTCAATTGGATCCTCGAGCGTCATCACATTGCGCTCGCCATTGTTCAGAACCGACAGGGCTGAATAAAGCGTTGTCGTCTTACCTGACCCGGTTGGCCCAGTTACAAGCGTTATCCCGTTTGGCTGCGCCAGCACTTTTCGGAACCGTTCAAGCGTCACCTCATCCATGCCAAGTTCATCTAAGCCGAGCAAAGCGTTGCGCGTATCCAACAGCCGCATCGTGACCCGCTCACCGTATCGGCTCGGCAACGTAGAAACACGCACGTCAATACTTCGCCCACCAATCGACAACGAAATCCGGCCATCCTGAGGGATACGTTTTTCGGCGATATCCAACCGCGCCATGACTTTAATTCGGCTTGTCAAAGGCGCTGCCAATCGGCGCGACGGTGTCAGGACTTCCTGCAACACACCATCAATACGGTAGCGTACCGAAAGATTATCCTCGTGCGGTTCGATGTGAACATCTGACGCCTTGCGGTTCACCGCTTCGTAGATCAGTCCATTGATTAGTCGAATAACGGGAGCATCATCTTCGCCGTCCAACAGGTCGGCGGTTTGAGGAATTCCTTCCACCAAACCCGCAAGCCCGCCATGCTCATCAAGCGCGGCCTCAGCCTCGTCGCCGCTCACCGATTCTCTCGCATAATGTTCGGTCAACGCACGCTCAAAGGATTGAGTGGTAAGCGATTGCAGTCTCAAAGGTTTTCCCAAAACCCTGCGCGCCTCGATAAGCGACACTGGATTCGCGCCTTGTCGCACGCCGATACTCACAAACTCAGCGGAATCTTCCAGGACGACCAATCCCTTATCTTTGGCATAAGCGTAGGAAATGTCTTTTTGGGGCGTAAGGTTCATCATGCGCAAATCTCGTCAGAAGCTAATCTGACAGCTCCTCTGAACCCAGAACATTATTGATGAATGCGTCTAGCTGTGAATCAGAGCCGTCTTTCGTATCATCCCAGAGCAGTTCTTCGGCGCGAATATAGCGATAGTTTCGCGCTGTTACGCTACGCGCCTCATTGCGATCTCTCACGATCGTTGGCTTTATGAAGACCATCAAATTCGTACGCGTCTGATCAACACCTTCCGATTTGAACAAATTACCGAGAACGGGAATATCTCCCAAAATCGGCACCCGCGAATTCACGATTTGATCATCCTGCTGGATGAGCCCACCAATAACGATGATCTCACCATCATCAGCAAGGACACTCGTTGTGATTTGACGCAGATTTGTAATAAAGTCTGTTGAGCCCACAACCTGAGATTCTGAGATGCTTGAGACCTCCTGAAAGATATCTAGCCGAACGGTATCATCAGCGGAAATCCGCGGTGTTACATTCAGTTTGATGCCAACATCCTGACGCGTCACAGTCCGAAACGGATTTGAGTTATCCGCGCCGAGCGCTTCTCCGGTCGTTATCGGAATCTGTTGACCAACCAAAAGCTCAGATGAACCATTATCCAGCGTCATATTGAACGGTTTTGATAGAACGCGCGAATTCGTATCCTGCTCAACGGCGGTAAGCACCGCGCCAAAAAGCGTGTCACCGAACTGTCCGCCGCCACCAAACGAAGCACCCTCCAATCCTAAAAGCGAAGTAATCGCCCCAGCTGTGAGCGGGTTTGTACCGCCAAGAATTGCAGGATCGGCAAGCGCGCCGCCAAGTTGCAGCAAGTTCGGTGCGGATCGGGAAAAATTGGTGCTCAAAAACGGTACAGAAGACTCCCCGGTTCCGGACAACAGAAACTGAACGCCTAATTCTCTTGCAGTATCATCCGACATTTCAACGATGATGGCCTCAACCAGCACCTGCGCGCGACGTTGGTCCAAAGCTTCAACCACGCGCTCCATCGCCAACAAAGTCTCTGCAGGAGCACTTATAACGAGAGAATTTGTTGGTGCGTGGTGGGCAATGGTCGAAATATTGGCTTCTGACTCAACTGGGCCGGATTTGGCGGCCATGCTTTGACCAATCCGGTCCAATATAGGGACAATGTCCTGGGCACTGGAATTATGAAGCTGAATAACGCGCAACGTATCACGCACCGGGTCGGTCTGATCTAATTCTGATGCGACACGTAGTGCACGAGCAACATTCACTTCGTCACCGCGCACGATAATCGCATTGCTTGTCGTCAAAGCGGATATCTCAAAGTTCGTTGATGGCCCGTTTTCCTGACGTCCCATTAAATCAGTGAGGATAGACTCCACTTCGCGCGCGGGCACATTCTTAAGCTCAAGCGTTTCCACTTGCGTGCGGTCACTTTCATCAAGACTGGATACCAAGTCACGGAGCCGCGGCATGTTGGATGCGTAATCGACCAGAACCAATGTGTTCGACTTCGCGTTCGCCACCACTTGGCCTTGCGCATCGACCAAAGGCTTCACCATCTGTGCGGCTTCAATGGCGCTAAAATTGTCCAGTTTTATAACTTGGGTAATGAACGAATTCGGACCTGTATCCTGAGACCCCGCTTCGCCGATAGCTGTTTGCTCAGGAACGATACGATACACGCCTTTGCCCGCTGGAACTGCCGCAAAGCCATGAACCCGTAGCGTGGACAAAAAGACTTGAAAAACC
>JAQWGO010000081.1 GCA_029238175.1 Henriciella sp.
CCAAAGCCCCATTTCCACCCATAAACTATACCAATCCAACCAATCGTCAGCGTCGCCAATAGGGAACCAAGATTGATACCTGTATAGAATAGGCTGAACCCAGAATCACGGCGCGGATCGTCATACTCATATAGCGCGCCCACAATGGTCGATATATTGGCTTTCAGATAGCCAACGCCAGCAATGATAAACGCCAGAGACAGATAGAGAATGTTCACGAACAGCTGCTGCTGCTCTACCTTAGTCTCGTAATCAGATTTTTCGATTTCACTATAAACCGCCGCAGTCGGCTCTTTCTCACGATCTGCTGTTTCGAGAATTTGCAGATCACCTGTGCCCTGCTCGAAGAAAACGCGGCGAAGCTCGCCATCCATCTCAACGAATAACCGTCGGCTATCGCCGCGGCCTTCGTGTTGAATTTCGATTTGGTCGCCATTTGTAACGATAAACTCTTTCGAGCCACTGCCCTCAAACGCCATACCAAGGTGACCGAGACAGAGCAGAATTGCGCCAAAGGTGACCGCTTTACGTTGACCTAGATAACGGTCGGCTAAGGTGCCACCGATAATCGTCATGACATAGACGAGCGCCGTATAGGCACCGTACATGATTGATGATTTTTCATCAGAGAATAGGAAATGCTGCGTAAGGTACAGAATCAGAAGTCCGCGCATCCCGTAATAAGAAAAACGCTCCCACATCTCTGTGAAGAAAAGAATCGCCAACCCCTTTGGATGACCAAAGAAGCTCGTATCTTTCGGTGCACTGGCCGTAATATCAGTCAAATTACCCTCCCCGGGTGATGAATGTTCATTCTGCTCTGCGCAGGTATGGCAATACTATCACCACGCAGAAGGCAGGCTCTCAAGACGTAATCTGCTTTAACTCAAGCTTTTGGCGCAATTTTTTCTCTTTTGTCCATTTACCGCGCAAAGAAAAAGCCGCTCTGTTTCCAGAGCGGCTTCTTGTTTCATGGCCTGAGATCAGGCTTGGTGTCTTACTTAGACACAGATGCAACTACACCCGCGCCAACCGTACGACCGCCTTCACGGATCGCAAAGCGTAGACCTTGGTCCATCGCGATCGGTTGGATCAGCTCAACGTTCATCTTCACGTTATCGCCCGGCAGAACCATTTCTTTGTCCGCCGGAAGCGTCACAACACCCGTCACGTCAGTTGTACGGAAGTAGAACTGTGGACGGTAGTTTGTGAAGAATGGTGTGTGGCGACCGCCTTCTTCTTTCGTCAGAATGTAGGCTTCTGCTTCGAAAGTTGTGTGCGGTGTGATTGAGCCCGGCTTACATAGAACCTGACCACGCTGCACGCCTTCACGATCGATACCACGGATCAATGCACCAATGTTATCACCAGCTTGACCTTGGTCGAGCAGCTTGCGGAACATTTCAACGCCCGTACAGGTCGTCTTCTGTGTGTCGCGGATACCAACGATTTCGATCTCTTCACCAACTTTGATGACACCCTGCTCAACACGGCCGGTCACAACAGTACCGCGACCTGAGATTGAGAACACGTCCTCAACAGGCATCAAGAATGGCTTGTCCAATGGACGTTCTGGCGTTGGGATATAGTCATCCACAGCAGCCATCAGCTCAAGAACTTTGTCTTTACCGATGTTCGCATCACGGCCCTCAACAGCAGCAAGCGCAGAACCAGCGATGATTGGAATATCGTCGCCTGGGAAGTCGTAAGAGCTTAGAAGCTCACGGATTTCCATTTCAACAAGCTCGAGAAGCTCTTCATCGTCGACCTGGTCAACTTTGTTCATGAACACAACCATCGCAGGAACACCAACTTGCTTGGCAAGAAGGATGTGCTCACGGGTTTGTGGCATTGGGCCGTCTGCTGCGTTCACAACAAGAATAGCGCCGTCCATTTGGGCTGCACCCGTGATCATGTTCTTAACATAGTCAGCGTGACCTGGGCAGTCGACGTGCGCGTAGTGACGGGCATCTGTCTCATACTCAACGTGAGCTGTGTTAATCGTGATACCACGTGCTTTTTCTTCTGGAGCGCTATCAATGTCTGCATAAGACTGCGCTTTTGCGCCAGATGCTTCTGCAAGCACCATTGAAATCGCTGCCGTCAGGGTCGTTTTACCATGGTCAACGTGACCAATCGTGCCGATGTTGACGTGCGGCTTATTACGCTCAAACTTTTCCTTGGCCATGGGATACTCCTGTTACCAAATGTAATTCTGTTAAATGGGTTAGCCTGCGAGTTCAGAAACGAGCTTCTGAGCTTCGGCGCGCGGAACTTCCGCATAGTGCTCAAACTGCATGGTGAACTGTGCGCGACCTTGCGACATACCGCGAAGGTTAGACACATAACCAAACATATTCACGAGTGGCACAAAAGCGTTGATCGCTGTTGCATTACCGCGTGGCTCGGAGCCTTGGATCTGACCACGACGTGAGTTCAGGTCACCAATGATATCGCCCATATAGTCGTCTGGTGTTACTACCTCGACCTTCATGACCGGTTCCATCAAGCGCGGATCACCCTGCGTTTTCAGCTCACGGAATGCTGCGCGAGCAGCGATTTCGAAGGCTAGAACACTCGAGTCAACATCGTGGTAGGCACCATCATAAAGAGTCGCCTTGAAATCGGTCATTGGATAACCGGCAAGAAGCCCGTTTTCCTTGGCCATATTGATGCCCTTCTCAACGCCCGGAATAAAGTCTTTTGGTACGTTACCGCCCACAACTTTACTCTCAAACTGGAAGCCTGAGCCCGGCTCAAGTGGTTCAAATTCGATTTTAACACGCGCGAACTGTCCGGTACCACCAGACTGCTTCTTGTGTGTGTAGTCGATGTCTGCGCCTTTGCCGAGCGCTTCACGGTAGGCCACTTGTGGCTGACCGATGTTCGCTTCAACTTTAAATTCGCGCTTCAAACGATCGACGAGAATGTCGAGGTGAAGTTCGCCCATGCCCTTCATGATGGTCTGGCCACTCTCGTGATCAGACACAACTTGGAAGCTTGGATCTTCAGCCGCAAGACGTGCAAGACCTGCAGACATCTTCTCTTGGTCAGCCTTTGTTTTAGGCTCAACCGCGATTTCGATGACCGGTGCCGGGAAGGTCATTGTCTCGAGAACAACTGGGTTTGCCTTATCAGACAATGTATCACCCGTCGTCGTACCCTTAAGACCAGCAAGCGCGATAATGTCGCCCGCAAATGCTTCTTCGATTTCTTCGCGATCATTCGAGTGCATGATCATCATACGACCAACACGCTCTGGCTTACCCTTGGTCGAGTTCATGATTGAACCGCCCTTGGTTAGTGTACCAGAGTAAATACGAAGGAATGTGAGCGAACCAACGAATGGATCATTCCAAATCTTAAACGCAAGACCAGAGAATGGCTCAGCATCAGATGCCGTACGAGCGATATCACGTGTCTCAGTTTCATCACCAGGCTTGAAGCCCATGTACGCAGGAACATCGAGCGGGCTCGGCAAGAAGTCGATAACCGCGTTCAACATTGGCTGAACGCCTTTGTTTTTAAATGCAGAACCACAAAGAACCGGCACAAACGCCATCGCGAGGGTACCCTTACGGATAAGCTGGCGAAGCAGCTCAACCGATGGCTCTTCACCATCAAGGTAAGCCATCATCGCGTCTTCGTCTTGCTCAACAGCAAGCTCGACCAAAGTCGCACGCATTTCAGCGCACTTTTCTTTTAGCTCGTCGCGGATCTCACGAAGCTCCCAGCTCGCGCCAAGGTCTTCACCAGCCCATACCCACTCCTGCATCGTGATTAGATCGACGTGACCTTCAAGCTCAGTTTCAGCACCGATTGGGCACTGAACCGGAGCAGGGATAGCACCTGTACGATCTTGGATCATGTGAACGCAGTTAAAGAAGTCAGCACCGATTTTGTCCATCTTGTTGACGAACACGATGCGTGGAACTTTGTAACGGTCAGCCTGACGCCAAACAGTCTCTGTCTGAGGCTCAACACCAGCGTTGGCATCAAGAACACAAACAGCGCCATCGAGAACAGCCAAAGAACGTTCAACCTCAATCGTGAAGTCAACGTGCCCCGGTGTATCGATAATGTTCAGACGGTGCTTCTCAGTTTGCGGCGTCGTACCATCATCAGTACGCTCCCAGAACGTGGTAACAGCAGCAGACGTGATCGTAATCCCGCGCTCTTGCTCCTGCTCCATGTGATCCATGGTGGCAGCGCCATCATGCACTTCGCCGATTTTATGAGACTTACCTGTATAGAACAGGATACGCTCAGATGTCGTTGTTTTACCGGCGTCAATGTGCGCCATGATGCCAAAGTTACGATAGCGCTCGAGCGGATAGTCGCGGGCCATAGACTTCACCTTTGTGTTTTAATTTCCGGGAGGAAACGGAAACTGATTAATTACCAACGGTAGTGTGAGAATGCACGGTTGGCTTCCGCCATTTTGTGCGTGTCTTCGCGTTTCTTGACGGCGTTACCGCGGCCTTGCGAAGCATCCATGAGTTCGCCGGCAAGGCGCTCACGCATTGTATTCTCGTTACGGCTACCGGCAGCTGAAGCCAACCAACGGATAGCAAGAGCCTGACGGCGCTCTGGGCGAACTTCAACAGGAACCTGATAAGTTGCACCACCAACACGGCGTGAGCGAACTTCAACAGCTGGAGAAATAGCTTCTAGCGCTTCGTGAAAAACCTCAACTGGGTTCTTCTTGGCGCGTGTTTCAACCAAATCAAGAGCACCATAGACGATGCGCTCAGCAGTCGACTTTTTGCCGTCTTGCATGATTTGGTTCATGAATTTCGAAAGGACAACGTCCTTGAATTTTGGATCAGCGAGAACCTGGCGTTTCTCGGCGCGGTGACGACGTGACATGTGCGGTCTCCCTTATTTCGGTTTCTTAACGCCGTAATGCGAACGGCGTTGCTTACGGTCTTTAACGCCCTGGGTATCCAGAACACCGCGAAGAATGTGGTAGCGAACACCCGGAAGGTCTTTCACACGACCACCACGGATAAGCACAACAGAGTGCTCCTGGAGGTTGTGGCCTTCACCAGGAATGTAGCAAAGAGATTCAAAGCCTGTTGTCAGGCGAACCTTCGCCACTTTACGAAGCGCTGAGTTAGGCTTCTTAGGTGTCGTTGTATAAACGCGCGTACAAACGCCGCGACGTTGAGGGTTGCCTTTAAGGGCAGGAGTTTTGGAGCGCTGCGGCTTAGGTTTACGCGGCTTCCGGATCAGCTGTTGAATCGTAGGCATAGGGGCCTTGATACTCTCTAGTTTCGTGGACCCTGTCGGACCAGTTCATTAAAATTGGACATGACCCGGGCCGTGAGAAGCCTGATGAAACATCCGCTACGGGTGTTTGCCAAACCGGTAGTCCCCAAAAGAACTACCGGGCAGATTCTAAGAACCTGCCCAGCCAGCATTTCGCGCGTTTAAGGCCCAGCGAGGGCCGCGTCAAGCCTTGCAGGCAGAGCATGCCACAGTCGCATGCCCTACCCTTAAGCTTTTAGTCTTTACTCAGCTGCGTCCGGTGCCGGAAGCGCTGCTGCTGCTGCTTTCGCAGCCGCTTCGCGCTTATTACGCAATTGAGTGTCACGTTTCGCAGCAACACGGCGCATCTGGCGCATGCCGCCACCTGTACCGGCCGGAATGAGTCGGCCAACGATGACGTTCTCTTTCAAGCCTTCGAGTGTATCGACTTTACCATGCAGAGCCGCTTCGGTCAGGACGCGAGTCGTTTCCTGGAACGAGGCCGCAGAGATGAAGCTACGTGTTTGTAGAGATGCCTTTGTGATACCAAGCAGAACTGGTGTTCCGGTTGCTTCACGCTGGTCAGCTTTACGCGAACGGCGAACCGCGGCGTTTGCATCTTCAAGCTCAAGAGCATCAACATGCTCACCCTTGATGAGTGTCGTCGTTCCTGCATCCGTGATTTCGAACTTCTGCAACATTTGACGCACAATCACTTCGATGTGCTTGTCGTTAATTGGCACGCCCTGCAGACGGTAAACCTTCTGCACTTCGTCAACGAGATAGTTCGCAAGCGCTTCGATTCCCATTGTCGCAAGAATATCCTGCGGCGCTGGGTTGCCATCGATGATGTAATCACCGCGCTTCACATAGTCACCATCCTGAACGTCGAGACGACGCGCTTTCGGGACAAGGAACTCAAGTGCGTCTTTATCCGGATCGTCTGGGATAATCGCAATCTTACGCTTCTGCTTATACTCACGAATGAACGCGATGCGGCCATCCATTTCAGCAATAACAGCGCAATCTTTCGGACGACGTGCTTCGAAGAGTTCAGCAACGCGTGGCAGACCACCGGTAATATCTTTGGTCTTCGCGCCGCCGGTGGCAATACGCGCCATCGACTCACCAACCTTAACCGTGTCGCCTTCGTCAACTGAGAGGATCGCTCCTGGAGAAAGCATGTAGCGCGCTTCGTTAC
>JAQWGO010000082.1 GCA_029238175.1 Henriciella sp.
AGCGGCTGGCAGGCGACATTGTTCGCCAAGCCACCAGCACAGAAGTTACAGCCTTGAAGGCCGAGGCGCGCGACCTGAAGGAAGTGGTCGCCGAACAAACCCTCGAGCTTCGCCTGCTTAAAAAAGCATGATCGGCGATGGCGGCGACGAGGCATGAGATATCCTGCATGAAGCCAAGGCCCGCAAACTGCGAACGCTAAACCTGCGCACGGCGCGGCGTGAATGGAGCATAAGAGGCGCGCGCGGGAAAAGCGGAACAACTCTGTTTCAAAGCGCCGCCACAATACTAGAGGAATCCAATTGGCTCAGGCTTAAACCAACGCAAGGCCGCTCAATTGAATATGAGATCAATCCCACCCTATACGGGGGTAAATAGTCATGGGCTGGAAGGATACCGCCGAAAGGCTTTTCCCAGACGCGCCGAGGCGTGCCAATAGGCCAAACGTGCCAATAGCCACCAAAAATGACCCTATTGGCCTAATTGGCACGTTGGCACGCCATACCGTATCTGAAAACCACGACGCCCATGTTATTGACTTTTATGACTTTCAAGAGCGATGGGCGATCATGGAAATAGACGGGGAAGCGGATCGAGACACCGCAAAAGTGCTAGCGCTGGCAGACTGGAAACGCCACCGCCGACGCTAACGAGTACGCGGGCGCGCGCGAGAAAACTGGAATAGCATATTCGCTGCATTGGGGCGGTGGTAAGCCATTTTCACCGTTGAAAGAATCGACCCGCCCCCTCCCTTTTTGCGCCCGCGCGCGAGTGGCGGTTAAAGGCTGACCAAAAGCTGAGGCTTATCACCTGTCAGTATTACGATATAGACCGTTGCCATGCTCTATGTCGCGGCGCTGCGCTTTATAAAAAATCACCTTAGCGATATGTCTGCATTGGGGCGGTGGTATGCGATTTTGAAGTGTGAAGGATACTCCCCCCCCACACCTCAAACATTAGTTTTGAGCAATCCTTGGTCTTGCCTGATACAAGGAATTGCGTGCCGTCGCTAAACCTGACTGCGCAAACCGTTTGCTTGCCACGACCACCTAGTAACGCTCCAGCTAATAAGCCTATGCCGCCAGTCAGAACGCCGCCAACCGCACCCCACCCTAAAGCGCCCGTAAAATTGACTTTATTTTCATCCGTAACAATCTCCCATGACTCCAAATCAACGCCGATATGAAAACTGTTTAGATTGCCCCATGTGCTTTGATATTCATGCAATAGATTGCCAAACATTAGAATGATTGCCTTAGAGGTGTTTCGTCCATCGGTGTGCTTGTCTTTATGAAAAGCCGATGGCGTTTTGATTTTGCCGCCTAGTATCTTGAACTTCATCAAACGCTCCATAGAAAAAAATCACTATGAGCAAGAAATTCTTACCACACTAGCGACAAAACGATTTTTATAGAGGAAATAAATATGAGACTTGCCGCACTATCGCTATTCGTTCTGCTATGCGCCGCCTGCAATGCTTCCTCGCAATCTGTATGGGATAAACCGCCAGCCGAGACAGTGACGGTTCCCGCGTCATCCGTTCGCGTCGTGGATGGTGACACATTTCGCGCCAATGGCGACAAAATAAGATTGATCGGATGGGACACGCCAGAGGAAGGCCGCACCCGCAAATGTGACGCCGAGCGCGAACTTGGCCGCAAGGCTACCGCCGCCGCGAAACAGCTCATTGAAAACGCCGAAACAGTCTCATTCATTTTTGAAGGCCGCGACCGATACGACCGCGCGCTTGCACACGTCGCATTAAATGCCAGCACTGACATAGGGGCGGCGTTAGAGGCGCAAGGCTTGGCGCAACGGTGGGACTATGACGCGGGCGATAGAAAGCCCGTTTGGTGCGATTGAACAGGATCGCCGCAAACTAAGGCAATAAAGACCAGACTATCAGCGAACCTATGCCGATGATGCTTAATATATATAGCGTGCAAGCCCCTACGACTTGCAAGGCCTGCTTATCCGCTGGCGTCCAATGGCCTGAGCCGTAATCTGGTGAATCTTCCCAACTCATAAAATATAGAAGCACAGTAGCGGCAAAATATCCAAGGTGCTTTTCAGGCCAGACCCCGTTTGATTAAGATACAACGGTGGGGCTGGCGGTGGGTCTGCTTAGATCAATGACGCAAAATAGCTAATAAATACAATACTTTGAAGAAATATCGTGGCGGTGAGACAGGGATTCGAACCCTGGAGACTATTGCTAGCCTACACACTTTCCAGGCGTGCGCCTTCGACCACTCGGCCACCTCACCGTAAGAGCGCGTCTATACCGCACAAATGCGTGATCGCAAGGCTTGTCATTGCAGTTGGCTGTAACTGCCCCATATCTGTTTCCTGACTTCATAAGGACGCCTTGAAATGCTGTTCAGCCGTAAACCTCTTGAGCTACCTACTCGCGATACTGCCTTGCCGGGCCGTGACATGCCGATTCCGACAGCCGCCACACATTTCGTGAATGGTCGCGCCCTTGGTGCAGCTGTGCCAGAGGGGATGGAAGAAATCATTGTGGCCTTGGGGTGTTTCTGGGGCGCAGAGCGCGTCTTCTGGCAAGCTGAAGGCGTATACGTCACTGAGGTTGGCTACGCTGGCGGCGTTACGCCAAACCCAACCTACGAAGAAACCTGTTCGGGCCAAACCGGGCATACTGAAGTCGTGCGCGTCGTGTTTGATCCCAGCATTATTAGCCTCGATGCGATCCTGAAACTGTTCTGGGAAAGCCATGACCCGACCCAAGGCATGCGTCAGGGCAATGATATCGGCACACAATATCGCTCCGCGATCTACACGACGAGTGACGAGCAATTGGCGGCGGTTAAGGCCAGCCGGTTGGCTTATGATAAAGCTCTACGCGCGGCAGGCCGCAGCAATATCACAACCGAGATTAAAGCGCTCGACACATTCTACTATGCCGAGGATTATCATCAGCAATATCTTGCTAAGAACCCCGGCGGATATTGCGGTATCGGCGGTACGGGCGTGTCATGCCCTATGCCGGGCGCTCACGCGCTGGATTAAAGGTTTCCGCCGCCTGTCACTGAAAAGCGCTGGCGGCTTTCCAGCATCGCTTGGCCGCGTTGGACGGCTGCACTGGTTGCAGCTGCCAGCTGCAGGTTGGGATCCATGCGTAACAGATCAACAGCGGCTTTTAGGTGGTCCATGGCTTCGCGCACGCGCACAGGGTCGAACTTCTTACCAGATAGGCCCAGTAGTGCTTGGCCAAGATCGATGCGCGCCGGAACCTCAATCTCATAGGGTATTGGACCCGCGCCTGACAGGCGTGCGCGGCGCAGTTCAGCAACCCGCAACAAGTGTTCTTGGCTGCCCAGATGCAGCGCCATTGCGCAATAATCTGTTTCGATTGTTAGCTGTGTGCGTTCCGGCAAAGTCTCACGGCGCTCTAGGCAGCCAAACAACATGTCCGCAACAGGGGCCAGTTTTTCGGCCTTAAACGCTGTTGCATTGCCAAGGCCCGGCTGCAGCGTTCTTGCGATAAGATAGGCGGCGACAGGCCCGTTTGTGGCTTTATTTTCGTCCGTGATGATCGGCATTTTGCCTTCGCTATGCACGGCTTCGCTGGGTGTAAGTGACCCTTCACAGGACAAGACTTCAACTTCTAACTCGTTGGCTTTGCTTTTGGCCCGCTCACCCCAGACGATCAAATCTGTAGCAGCTTTATCTAGCCAATCAGTCGCTGTGAACCGCAAGCCCTTTGCCCCCTTGGCCCGCAGTTTCGGCGCTTTCAAAACTTCAAAAGGCGCGCCGAACATGAAATCAGCCAAGTGATCTTCTAAAGCGGCCATAAGCGCTTTTGTCTGTTTCGAACCGCCAGCCCCATTTATTGGAGAAATACCGATGCCATAACCCTGTGTTGATTTGCGGCGGCGGCTACCAATCATATCCAATACAGCGCGCGTGCCTCTGATGAGGGCGCGCACAATTAAAACTATGATAAAGAGTACCAACAGCGCGACCGCTGCAAAGCCGATGGCCGACCAGATGGATGATCCGGCAATCACCGATTGATACCAAGTACTGATCTTTGTGGTCAGATTTGAAACAGGCATATGTGTACAACTCTTAATTTAAGCGTCTGCGATACCCCACAGACACCCATTTTCGCAATGCAAAATGGCTGCTAGGCCTAGTTTAGACGGCAATGCGGGCAGGGAGGCCACAGTTTGAGCGCCTTCGTTACCCGTTTTGCCCCGTCCCCCACCGGGCGTTTGCACCTTGGTCATGCCGCGTCCGCTTTGCATGTTTGGCGCGCCGCTGATGAGGCAGGCGGCCGAGTTCTATTGCGGATTGAGGATATTGATATAACCCGCTGCAGGCCTGAACTGACGCAGGCAATTTTCGAAGATTTGCACTGGCTTAGCCTCGATTGGCCAGAACCGGTTAGGGTGCAATCTAATCATTTTGATGATTACGCCAAAGTCGTGAGCAATCTTGCCGCCCGCGGCTTAGCCTATCGTTGTTTTCGCACCCGCGCTGAAATTGCCGCCGAAACAGAGGCTCTGAACATCCCCGCTTTTCAAGGG
>JAQWGO010000085.1 GCA_029238175.1 Henriciella sp.
CATTCTCTCAACGTCATAACCAACCACTGCCTCTTCCGAGAGAAGCGAGTCGATCACTTCATATTCGGCTTGGCCCTCGCGAAGGTGATTTAGCGGCGTATAGCGGTCACCACTTTTCTGATCAACGAAATGGCTATGACGTTGAGAGAATGTCCCGCGACCACAATCCTGACCAGACAAACGAACGTGGAACCCTTCATCAAGAAGCGTTCCAAACGCAAGGTGTTCAGCCGTCGCCCAATCAAGCCCTTTACCAGACTCAATCGCCTCGGCCCGGCCCTTAACAACACGGCTAAGCGTCCGGTGAATATCAACACCTTCAGGAACGGTCGTAATGGACTGGCCAACCTCTTTGAGCTTAGTTTTTGAGACACCCGTTTTACCGCGTCGCTCATCATCAGCAGGCAGGCCTAGACCCTTCCACTCGCCCTCAAGCCAGTCTGCTTTGCCGCTTTCCAGATCTTTGCCTTCATCGAAGGCCTTATCGAGGAAGACTTCAAAGGCTTTCACGTCTTTGTCGACCTGATCTTGCGTTATCAGACCTTCAGAGACGAGACGTGTGCTGTAAAGCTCTCGTGTCGACTTATGGCCTTTAATCTTCGTGTACATGACCGGCTGGGTAAACATGGGCTCATCGCCCTCATTATGCCCAAAGCGGCGGTAACAGAACATGTCGATGACAACATCTTTGCCGAACTTTTGACGGTATTCCGTTGCAACTTTCGCAGCATAGACAACCGCTTCAGGATCATCACCGTTCACGTGGAAAATTGGCGCCTGCACCATCAACGCAACATCAGACGGATATGGCGACGAGCGCGAATACATCGGACTCGTCGTGAAACCAATCTGGTTATTGATGATGAAGTGGATCGTGCCACCGGTGCGATAGCCTTGCAGCCCAGACAGCGCAAAACACTCTGACACAACACCCTGCCCCGCAAACGCAGCATCGCCGTGCAGGAGAAGCGGAAGCTTTGTCGAGCGATCCAATGTGCCGCTATCTTCGGCTTGCATGAACTGCTTGGACCGCACACGGCCGAGCACAACAGGGTTCACCGCCTCTAGGTGAGACGGGTTCGCGCTCATCGTTAGGTGAACTTTGTTACCATCAAACTCACGGTCAGAAGAGGCGCCAAGGTGATACTTCACATCACCAGAGCCAAACTGCTCAGCACCTTGAGTCGATCCCCCCATAAACTCATGGAAGATTTTCTCATAGTCTTTACCCATGACGGCTGCGAGCATGTTCAGACGACCACGGTGAGCCATGCCGACCACAATCTCGTTCACACCAAGCGCGCCGCCGCGTTTAATGATTTGCTCAAGCGCAGGCACGGCAGCTTCACCGCCATCAAGACCAAAGCGTTTCGTGCCCGGATAGCGCTTATGAAGAAACCGCTCAAAAGTCTCAGCTTCAATCAATTTGGAAAGGATCGCCTTCTTACCCTCTGGGGTAAAAGCAACACCTTTATCGGGGCCTTCGATACGCTCTTGCAGCCAGCTTTTTTCCTCTGGATCAGAGATGTGCTGGAACTCGATACCTAGCGTTGAGCAATATGTGCGTCGAACAATATCGAGAATTTGGCGCATACTGGCGCGTTCAAGTCCAAGGACACCATCAATAAAGATATCCCGGTCCAGATCAGCTTCCTCAAACCCATAATTCTTTGGGTCAAGTTCCGGCTGATAATCAGATTTCTCTAGCCCAAGCGGGTCAAGCTGCGCATGCAAATGGCCACGCATACGGTATGCGCGGATCATCATAAGCGCTTTGACAGAGTCTTTGACCGCTTGCGCGATATCGTCAGCAGACGCCGCAGGCGCACCTGCTTTGATTTTCTTTTCCAGCTTTGGTTCAAGCAAAGACCAATTGCCGTCAAACGCGGCAACGTCTTCTGGCGAAGATGGTTTCGGCCAATTGGTCCGTTTCCAGCTTGCACCGTCGGCATTACGCACTGCGTCCGCACTGCCATCACCTAGCTCTTCAAAGAAGGCTTTCCATTCAGCCGGAACTGAATTGGGGTTTTCGGCGTAGCGCGCCTGCATCTGTTCGATCCAAGCCGCGCTACCACCATAAAGGAAGGCTGTATCCAGCATCTGTGCATTAGCCGCACTGCGGCCTCCGCCTACTGGGGAACCATCATCTGCCATCTGTTCAACCGTCCTATTCAGTTGCGTCTAATACGCATTGGACGGCCCGGCGGGGTCATTCTGGCCTCGTCTGGCCGCCAATAGCTACACCATATAGTGCAGTTTTAGCCTTTAAGAAGCTCTATCATGGTCGTGCCCAAACGTGCAGGGCTTGGTGACACACGAATTCCAGCCGCTTCCATTGCAGCAATCTTCGACTCTGCATCGCCTTGACCGCCAGAAACGATAGCACCGGCATGGCCCATCGTGCGTCCTTTTGGCGCTGTCCGACCCGCAATAAAGCCAACCATTGGCTTCTTACGACCCTTCTTAGCTTCGTCCATAAGGAACTGAGCTGCTTCTTCTTCTGCTGCGCCGCCAATTTCACCAATCATGATGATTTGCTCAGTTTCATCGTCCGCTAGGAACATTTCCAGCATATCGATGAATTCAGTGCCCTTAACCGGGTCGCCGCCGATACCAACAGCAGTCGTCTGGCCAAGGCCAACTTGTGATGTCTGGTAAACCGCTTCGTAAGTCAGCGTACCTGAGCGCGATACGACGCCAACAGAACCCTTTTGGAAGATTTTACCCGGCATGATGCCGATCTTACATTGCTCAGGTGTCAAAACGCCTGGGCAGTTTGGTCCGATCAGGCGGCTTTTTGACTTTTCGAGTTTCGCTTTAACGCGAACCATATCCAGAACCGGAACGCCTTCAGTGATACAAATGATCAGCGGAATTTCAGCATCGATAGCTTCTTCAATCGCAGCCGCTGCGCCAGCAGGTGGCACGTAGATCACAGATGCATTTGCACCTGTGGCTTCTTTGGCATCACCAGCGGAGGCATAGATTGGTAGCTCAGCACCATTATCAGCCGCCCAATTAGTACCGGCCTTTTTAGGGTGCGTACCCGCAACCATCTTCGTGCCGTAATAATCAAGCGCTTGATTGGTGTGAAATGATCCGGTCTTGCCCGTCAGGCCCTGAACGATGATCTTTGTATTGTTGTCGATTAGAATAGACATGGTTCTTAAGCGCCTTTCACTGCGGCAACAATTTTTTGTGCAGCGTCATCTAGGTCATCGGCAGGAATAATATTCATGCCGCTCTTAGCGAGGATAGCTTTACCCTGATCAACGTTCGTGCCTTCGAGACGAACGACGAGTGGTACAGCCAGATTTGTTTCTTTCACGGCCTGAATAACGCCCTCGGCGATGACGTCACATTTCATGATGCCGCCAAAGATGTTGACCAGAATACCCTTAACCGCAGGGTCTTTCATGATGATCTTGAACGCTGCTGCAACCTTTTCAGCATTCGCGCCGCCGCCAACGTCACAGAAGTTTGCCGGCTCTTCACCGTAAAGCTTGATGATATCCATCGTCGCCATGGCAAGGCCAGCACCGTTGACCATACAGCCGATTGTGCCGTCCAGCGCGATATAGGCGAGATCCCATTCAGACGCTTCGATTTCTTTTTCGTCTTCCTCAGTGGTGTCGCGAAGTTCCATAATGTCTGGGTGACGGAACAATGCGTTGCCATCGAAAGACACTTTGGCGTCCAGAACGCGAAGGTCGCCGCTGTCCATAACGATCAGCGGGTTGATCTCTAACATCGCCATGTCTTTTTCAGTGAAGGCTTTATAGAGGATCGGGAACAGTTTCATGCCGTCTTCGCGGGCTTTGCCTGTAAGCTCCAGCGCATCACAGATTTTCGCAGCATCAGCATCGCTCACGCCGTCACCGACAGGAAGCGTTAGAATTTTTTCGGGCGTGTCGTGGGCAACTTCTTCGATGTCCATGCCACCTTCGGTCGACGCAACGAATGCCACTTGGCCAGTTGCACGATCAACAAGCATTGAGAGGTAAAGCTCACGGTCAATGTCAGCGCCATCTTCAACGTAAAGACGGTTCACTTGCTTACCGGCATCAGTCGTTTGCGCCGTCACCAATGTGTTACCTAGCATCGCCTTGGCGTGTGACATCACTTCCTCTTTAGAGAAAGCAAGGCGAACGCCGCCCTTTTCGCCAGCTTCGGCCTCAAGGAACTTACCTTTACCGCGTCCACCTGCGTGAATTTGGCTTTTCACGACCCAAAGCGGCCCTGGCAGAGTGTCGATCGCTGTCTGGACATCGTCCAAAGTTAGAATCGGCACACCTTCGGCGACAGGCGCGCCAAACGATTTTAGAACGGCCTTAGCCTGGTATTCGTGAATGTTCATGGGGGTTTCAGCCTCTTGCAGCTTGAGCAGGCCTTTATTGCACCTGCGAAGTCGCGCCGCTTATAGCATCGCAGAAGGCGCTGACAACCGTAAGAACTGGTCAGATAGCGCTGTCATGCATTATGCCTCTGCGTAATATAACGCAGCCACCGACTGAAATCTCTGCGAACTAATCTGAACGCGGGTCAACCTCACCCTTTGCCGCCAATAGCGGCGTTGTAGGGTTCCAAGGCTCTTGCGCAGCCTCTGGCGGTTCGTTGCGTGCTGTGCGGCGCCACATCATAGCGATGACCATGACGAAGCTGAGCACGGCCGCCATACCAAATAGCGCTCCACTACCGGGCAACAGTTGCACTAAGGCGCCTGCGATAAGCGGCCCTAAAACCGATCCAAAGGCCCATACAAATAGGATACCCGCCATCGCTTGCGCTATTTTTCCCTGCGGACACCAATCGATTATGTGCGCCACAGCAACACCATAGAATGACAGCGTTCCTGCGCCCCATAAAGCGAGCAGGCATAAGACGATTGCACCTGGCAAAATTGGCCCAAGTAGTAACACTGTTGATGCGATGCCAGCTGCGCCTGTCATAATCGCGATTACAAGTCTTCGATCGAACCGATCTGAAATTTTACCAGCTGGCCACTGACTCAAAAGCCCTCCGCCCCACGCCGCCGCCGCCGCAATTGCCGCCAAACTCGTCGCACTCATACTCAAATCAGAAAGCGCGCTAACGGCATAGATCGGCAAGAATGCCAACGTCCCAGTATTGATCACACCCGCCAGAAACGCCGCAATGACGCCTGAAGGGGCCAGTTCATAAAGCTGCTTCAGGGACAAAGGCTCTGTATCTGGAATGGGTGGCTCGCCGCGCCGTGTCAGACAGACTGGCAGAAGCGACAGCGCCATAAAAATCGCCCCCCACATATATGGGCGGTTATCAATTGCCGACATGCCGAGCGCAAAGAACGGCCCGATAATCAGCGCCACCTTCGCCATCAAATGATAGAACCCGCTAACTCCGCCACGCTTTTCGGCAGGCACCGCAGCCCCCAACCAAGCTTCAATTGATGAAAACATAAAGGCCAGCGCAATTCCCTGCACCAGCCGGATCACTGACCATGCCCACGCATCCAGAAGCAGATGCATACTCAGAATCGAAACTGCCGCGAGCGCTGCCGCAGCTGAATAGACACGGATGTTACCGAATATCCGAATAGCATCCGCTGAATAGCGAGCACCAATCATAAACCCGATCGAATTGAGAGCGCCCACAATACCGATAGAGACCGTGCCTGCTCCCATTTCAGATAGGCCAAGCGGGGTCAAAACCCCCAAAATACCGCCGCCAAGCTGCAACAAAGTTACAGCTGCGATAAGCACCCAGACATTACGATAATCAGCCATGGCAGACCTCTAGACCTGCTCAATTGGCAGTTGATGCCTATTGTACGCCAATCTCGTCAAAAGCAAGACTGTTCTGACGGACTGTGTTTCCGGCATTATCCTTGACTTTAAGGTCTATGCGACGGGCATCCCAGTCAATCTCCACAGCACCGAAATTTTCAGGTGGATAGCCCGCGCCAACTTGGCGAGCATCCATCTCATCTGTTTCTGTTGCAAAGGCGACGTTCAACGACGACGCCGTCAACTCATGCGCCGTGTAAGGCAACACACCATCCTCTTCATAAAGGTAAGACGCGTGACGATCTCCTGACAAGAAGACCACGCCATTTGCGCCTGTGGTGCTCACAAGGTCGAATAGGCGTTGGCGTTCATCTGGCATCGTGGACCAAGCCTCCCAACCATGAGTCGTTGGCATGACTTGAATCGAAGAAGCGATAAGACGAATGTCGGCGGGCTGCTGAAGTTGGTTTTCCAACCATGTCCATTGGGCGGTGCCCAGCATATCTTGCATCGAACCGGAAGGTGCAGGAAGATAACGCTCTTTGCCCTTTGCGCCCCAATCGTCAGTCGGCGTTAGAGCTGATCGGAAGAAGCGGGTATCAAGCATGATGACCTGAACACGCTGCCCCTCAGGACCAAAACTACGCGCGTAATAAGTACCTGGCCATTGGCCGACGTCTTTATCCTGCAAACCCCAGAAATTCTCGTGGATACGCTCTGCTAGGCCGCGGAACGGGAACTCTTTACCAGCATCATTCGCACCGTAGTCATGGTCATCCCATGACACCATCATCGGGATAGTTGCGCGGACTTTCTGAAAATCTTCGCGGGCCGCTAGATCGGCAAAAGACTCTTTTACCTCATCTAAATCAGCCTGATTATTCACATAGCCCCGTCCATCGCGGTCGCCGTAAACATTGTCACCAATCATCAAGAGCAGATCACCGCCCTCTTTCGCCATACTCATCAGCGCGGGGGCTTCGTCCTTTTCCTCATCCAGGCAAGACGCCAGCAATATTTTCGAAATCACCGCATCGTCAGCCGGAAGGCTCATTCCAGCGGGTGCTTTCGGCAAAGCGCTGTCTGGGATCGTGTCGTAATAAAGGTCGAGCGCCTCTTGGGCGGAATCAGGTTTTGGCGCGAAGATATGCGTAATACCGCCCGTTTCAGTTATACATCCACTCAGCGCAAATAATGCCGCTCCAGCCAAAAATGCCCGCTTCATGCCGAATCTCCCGTTAAAATGCTCCCTGCGATTCCTTATGCAGGAACCTAGACACAAAGATAACAGATTTTCGGGCTTAGACGGCAAAAAAGATATGCCACATGAGGCGGCCCGGCAGGAAAGAGAACATTCCAGCGATGACCATCGCCCCAAAAAACATACCGGTCATGGTTTTGCGATGCTTCTGGACCTGCTTTCGACGTATCGCTGCAATGCCAAACGGCAGACCAATCATCGTCCACGCAGACAATGCGTGGATTGGACTATAGCTTGAGCCCATCAAGCCCGTCAGAAAAAATGACGATATCGCAGTGACACTCATGGACGTGACCCAGACCCAACCAAAGGTCTTGTGAAGCCGAAACCCTTTCGGCGCGATCAATAAGAAAGCGCCGATGCTGAATGATAGGAGCGCTGCCGCAACATGAATTTGCGTTGCAATCGAGCTCGCTTGTAACGGCTCCAGAGAAATCCGGAACTGTGGGTCGAGACTTGGATTAGCGCGAAGAATGAAAAAGCTGACGATCAGATAGATAATGGAAGCAATGCTAATCGTCCAAACCCAACCCGGCACCTTTTTCAGGATACCGAGTGGGCTTCGCTTTGTTGCGATGTCAGCCATGCTAGCGCCCTATGCCCACGTTCCATGGAACCCGAGTGGCCAGCTATAATCAGCCTGCCAGATACAAAGTGGACCGTCACTCACGCCCGCCGCATCGAAGACGACGATCTCGCGCTTCCCGGATTTGATATTCAATACCGGGCCGACCAGCCAGCTTTCTTCTTCAGTGGTGCCACCCGGCTTTGGTACGAACAGAAACTCCTCTACCATCCGCGTATCTCCAAAATTGAACCTGTCAGCGTGATCTGTCTCCCAATTGTAAACGGTAAGGCTAGTTGCGCCTGGCGAGACTGAAGACGCCCCCGTCACAAGCGCCGTTAGCTTGCGCGGTTTGCCATGGAAACGCGGGTCAACTTGCGGGAAATCGCCATCAAGATCTGTTTCGATCAGTTTGGCATCGCCGCTGGTTGGAATCACAATCTGTGTGAAGACACTGTTGAAACTACCATATTCAGGTGTCCACTCGCCGCGAATTTCAGGACCGCCGCCATCTTGACCCAGGATAGGCTCAGCATAAAGCGCCGCATCCAAACGGATCGTTCCGTCGCTTTCTTCCCACGCCGCGCCGGTATGATAGAACGCTCTGGCGGGTGCCTGCGCCCAGCGGCGTTTACTCGTATCATTTTTGTCGATGATCAGCAGTTTCAATCCATCCTGCGGACGCCATTCGAAGCTATCGATGAAGGGCGGGATCATTTTCTCATTGATCCAAGGCTGCACCATGATGATCAGGTGGCGGTCGGTCATTGCCCAGTCATGAATATACGCCGAAGCGCCGATGTTGACCAGCGTATAGTCTTCCAGAACACCCTTGGCGCTAATCCGGTAGATCACAACATTCGAACCGCCAACACCGAGGTTCCAAACACGGCCATCTGGCTCTGTTTTGGGGTGCGCAAGGAATGGCATGCCAGAGAGATCATCACTCCAACTTTTCACACCCACAGAATCAAGCGTGTCGGCATCCAGTTCATAGGCTGAGCCACCTTCCCAGAGGGCATATAGCTTTCCATCGATCACAATGACTGACGTATTCGCGGCATTGGCGTCATCTGGCCCCATCATGGGATAGGTCGGATCCCCCTCTGTCCCAAAGCCCGGCACGAGGAATTTCTGCGCAGCTTGTTCGTCGCGGTGTTTGGTTGTTTGCGCAAAGCGGCCCGTGTGAACGGCTTGACCATCCTCAATTGCAATCCGGTGGATGAAGCCATCTCCATCAAACCAGTGGCTGGCAAACGTATCGCCGTACTGCATCTGGGCTGGGCCGTTGCGATACAGCGAACCTTTCAAACCTGCTGGGACTTTTCCGAACACCAATTTCATCGGTGACGGATCAAAACCTGCTGGTGGCGCATTTTGGTACCCTAGATGCCAATCGGGCATCTTCGTGCCTAGGTCAGCAAATGCGGGTGCCATGCCGACACCTGACAACGCTCCAGTTGCGATGCCTGCGCCAATGCCGGTGCCAAGAAAGCTGCGTCTAGAAAAGTCCATGATCGTCTCCAAGTGTTGGGGCAAAAAAAGCGACCAAGGGGAGAGGTCTGGGAGGAAACGGCCCCTTGGTCTGTTTAGGTCTAAAGACCTAGTTCATTGTAATTGTGTGGGTCCCGCCTTCAGCAGCGACTGTGAACTTTGCGGCTTCCCACTTCGCTGGGCCAAAGCGGCCTTTAGCGTCGTTTGAAAAGGCATAAGGCTCGGTCGGCATTCCGAACGGGTTGGTGTTCATCTCACCATCGTCATTGACGTCATGGTATAGGCGCACAGCATATTCGCCGGGCTCAAGGCCGTCGAACGTGACTGTAACCGCATCGCCTTCAACTTTAAGGTTCGCACCCTTCACCGCGCCGTCACCATTATAAGTGGCTTCATCGAACAGGCCCAAAGTGATCGTGCCTTGCGCCTTTTCGATACCCTCAACATTAAGGGTCAATTCAGAGGCGCTGGCCACAGGAGCCAAAAGAGCGGTTGCAGCGGCTGCAGCGATAAGTGTCATAGTGCGTTTCATAAGTAGTCTCCTATAAGTGTCTGTCTGGGAGGCTGTTTGGCCTGCCGTGAAACAATAGATGGCGGAGACTTTTGGCGACTGCATCCTGAACTTCGCCGGGGGGCTGGAATCCTTCGCGAAATGCGGCCAATGTCATTCGCGAAACGTGAAATACAGGGGCAAAACGCTTTGCGCATCGCGATTGACATGAAGAAATACCGCCGGGATATGCTTGTGATGGCTGTGATCGCGGTCTTTTTGACATTCATGAACCCGTTCAACGCCACCGGCCAATTAAGTTTCCCATTGGCATTGCTTTATTGGTTCGCAATGATCTTTGTCGGCGGCGCCGTCGGCGAAGTCGGGATGAGGATCTACGATCAATTCCGCCCGCAAGGCCCGGTTTGGGGCATGCTGACCGTCGCTTCAATTACCTCCGCACTCGCGGTTTCGGGTTTCATCATCGCAATTGAAACCGTGTTCAATCGCGGCGTACCGGCGTCATACTGGCCGCGAATATATGGATTAGTTTTGATCATCTCGATCGGGATTAGCCTTATCACTTATATCACTGAACGCGCGTTCCACCCTCAAGACGCGGCGACGACTGCTTCGAACCCAACAGATAAATTCATGCAACGCCTGCCGGTAAAGTTTCGAACCGCTGCTCTACACGCCATCGCATCCGAAGATCACTATCTGCGCGTCTATACAAGTATGGGCGAAGAATTGATCTTGATGCGCCTTGCTGATGCCGTTCGCGAGCTCGGCGGCGCTGATGGCCTACAAGTGCACCGCTCATGGTGGATCGCCAAAGCTGGCATTACCGATGAAAAGAAGCAGGATGGTCGAACACTGCTTATCTTAGAATCCGGCACTGAAGTGCCAGTATCAAGAAGCTATCGCGCCAAGGCGAAAGAAGCCGGCTTCATCGCCTGAGCCGTAAGGCCTTCAAATCGTCTTATTCGAAACACGCATAGCCCATATTCGAATCCAACAGTGTTCATCAGGACCAAAGAGTTCCATCTAGCCGTCAACGAACAAGACGGCAGGACCGCCAGAACGACGAAAGCAAGAACGATGAACAATTCTCATATCTTTACCCGCAGCCTGAGCCTTATTTTTACAGGCATCACAGCAGCTACTCTTTTCCTGATGGCCTTCGCGCCATCAGCTTCACTGTTTGCAGGTTAGTAAACCGCAACGTTTCCTCCCCTCGGCCCCTCATCGCACCCCCCCATGACTCCTCCCAGAGTTAGATGAGGGGCCACCCCTTCTCCTAAAAATTTAAGGCTAAGCTTTTTTCCACCACAAAAGCGTCGCCAGTAAAGCGAGCGCCGCTGGTGCGGCCTGCGTGTAAAGGATGGTGAATTTCGCTGTCGCGGACCCAAAGATTCCTGCAACAACAACACAAAGCAGAAAAAAGATCGCAACATCTTTCTTTCGCGAGATAAGGCTCCAAGCCAAACCAGCCGCTAGAAATCCATTATAAAGACCTTGATTAGCCGCAAGAACGGCCGTCGTGGCGGACTCAGCCTCGGTCATACTGAAAATATCGCGGCCGATTGGATGATCCCAATAGAACATCTCTAGGACCAAAATCCCTGCATGTAGCGCGGCGACAAGGGCGATCAGTATAAAAGCGATAGTTTTCATAGCGCCACTTTGCGCTGAATTAGACTTTCGGTCCACCCGGCATTATTGGGCGATCGCGCCAGCCACCCATGCTGCGAACCCGGTCATACATCACCAAAGCGCCTGCCAAGCTGACATTTATACAAAAATTAGTCGGTATTTTGATGATGTGGGCGCATTTGGCTTGCATCTCTGGCGACAGGTTGCCCCGTTCAGGGCCCAGCACATAAGCGGCCATACGCGGATGCTTAAACTCTGGAAGATCGACCGCATCATCGGTCAATTCAATACCGACCATCTGACACTCACGCGGCAGAACAATCTCGTCGATTGATTCCCATTGATAGTAAGGAACGGTCTTAAACGTTCTGGATGTATCTGACTTGTAAGCGACTTTTGTGCGATCCTCAGCGTTAACCGAAAAGACGAAGCTTGCACCAAATGCATTTGCGGTTCGCATCAATGCGCCAAGGTTCATGGGCTTAGAAATGCCTTCTGCCCCGATCGCGAAATAGCCCTTCATGCTGCGCCTCCCAAAACAAACCGCCAGATTATGACAACGAATAGAGCGCTGCCCGGCGCAAGATATCGCAACTTCCGCGCAAGACGAAAATGCCCAATAGCCTTGGCACATGTCTCTTGTAAAACGTCACTAATCTCTCCGGGTTGCCCCATCGCCGCGGCCTTGGCGCCAAGCTTGTGATCAGCCGGAGCGGCATCTGGAAACTTATCATGTGCGTTCAATTCAAGCACGCGCATGACCATAAATCGCATTTGCGCAGCTAGCAGCCAAATGAACCCAGACAGGGCTAATCCGACAATAAGAAAGATTTTTGCTGCCAAGAAACTAACTCCGTCCAATACCGACGTTCAGAATACGCTACGTCACACCTTCACATCGCCCGTTGCCACGGCTACCAATCTCGCGTCAACGAAACATATGAGGAAACGCCATGAAAGCCCTGCTCTCGAAAGCCCCAGGTGGCCCAGAAACACTGGTACTGGAAGATATTGAAGCTGCAACAGCAGGCAAGGGCCAAGTCGTCCTCGACGTTAAAGCCATCGGCGTGAACTTCCCTGACACGCTGATCATCAAAGATATGTACCAGTTCAAGCCAGAGCGCCCGTTTAGCCCAGGCGGCGAAGTGTCTGGTGTCGTGAAATCTGTCGGCGAAGGTGTCACCCATTTACAAGTTGGCCAGCGCGTCATTGGCTCATGCGGTTGGGGCGGTATGCGCGAAGAGCTTGTTCTAGAGGCGGCGCGCTGCATTCCAATTCCAGATAGCGTTCCATTCAATGATGCCGCCGCTTTTGTGATGACCTACGGCACATCTTATTACGCCCTGAAAGATCGCGCCGATCCTAAGCCGGGCGAAAGCCTGCTCGTTCTTGGTGCGGCTGGCGGCGTTGGTATTGCGGCAGTTGAACTCGGCAAAGCCATGGGACTAGAAGTCATCGCGGCCTGCTCAACACAAGAAAAAGTCGATTTCTGCCTGTCAAAAGGCGCTGATAAAGGCCTTGTCTACCCAACGGGTGAGCTAGATCGCGCGCAGCAGAAAGAATTGTCCAACCAGATCAAAGAGCTTGGCGGCGGCGGCGTAGACATCATCTATGACGGCGTTGGCGGCTCATACGCTGAACCGGCAATCCGCGCGATGAACTGGGAAGGCCGCTTCCTCGTTGTCGGTTTCCCAGCGGGCATTCCAAAAATCCCGTTGAACCTGACCTTGCTTAAGTCATGCGATATTCGCGGTGTCTTCTGGGGCGCCGCCGTCGCACGCGACCCAAAAGCTAACCAACAGAACCTTGCAGAGATGTTTGCAATGTATGCTGAGGGTAAAATCAAGCCGCATGTCAGCGAGACCTTCCCCCTAGAACGCGGCGGTGAAGCCATTCAATACCTCGTCGACCGCAAAGCTCTGGGTAAGGTGGTTGTGACGGTTTAAGAACACTCCTAAGTCAGGCCTATGCCTGAATTACCCGAAGTCGAAACAGTTAGACGCGGCCTTTCTCCAGTGATGGAGGGACGCCGCGTTTTGCGTTTGGAAGTCAATCGACCAGACTTGCGCTTCCCATTTCCAGATCGGTTTCAACAGCGCGTTGAAGGCTCAACCATTGTTCGAATGGGACGGCGCGCCAAATTTTTGGTGACAGAACTTTCCACGCAAGAAGCTCTCGTCATGCATCTTGGTATGTCGGGCCGGTTCACAGTCAACAATGATGCCGCTGCAGAGTTCCACCACGATCCCGGCACCAATCCAAAACATGATCATGTCGTGTTCCATATGGAAGGCGGCGCGACCGTAACGTACAATGATCCGCGTCGTTTCGGCTTCATGGAAATGTGGCCAATGGCCCAGATTGAAGACTATCCGCGCGTGAAACATCTCGGCCCGGAACCTCTCAGCAATCACTTTAGCGCCGCCTATCTCGACGAAGCCTTAGTCGGCAAAGCAGCGCCAATCAAAGCTGCACTACTGGATCAATCGATTATTGCCGGGCTGGGGAATATCTATGTCTGTGAAGCCCTATTCCGCGCGGGGATCAGCCCGCGTCGCAAATCATCAACGCTCATCGGCGCTCGCAACGCGCGCCTCGCCCCGTTCATCAATGACGTCATAACCGAAGCTATCGCGGCAGGCGGGTCCAGCATTTCCGACTTTAGCAATGCAAGCGGCGAGTTGGGCTATTTCCAGAAACGCTTCGATGTTTATGATCGCGAGGGCCAGCCCTGCACGACATGCGGCGCGGCCATCAAACGCCTCGTTCAGTCAGGCCGCTCCAGCTTCTATTGCAGTACCTGCCAGCGCTAAGCGCCCTTTTTCTTACAGAATTTCGTCTGACCAACGCCGCGCATCGCACGCTTGATACAGCGATAGTTCTGCTTTTGACGGCGGCCATTCTGCGTCAGCACAGGCACTAATCCCATCACCATAATTGACAGGATCAAACCATACTCGATTGCCGTGGCACCGCGTTCATCATGTCTAAAAGACTCGCCCCGCCCCTGCTGCCCAAACAAGAACGCGCGTCTCGATAAATTGTGTTTATGCACCGTGTTAATTCCAACCAACAGCGCCCCGACATTGGTCTACGCGCTTAAGGTTAGCATCAATGAAAAAGGCTCGCGAAAATTGCGCGAGCCTTGGTAATTGTCGGTAAAGATGCTGCCTATCCGTTACCCCAAAGGCGCTGCCACCATTTTTTCTTTTCCTTTGGCGGCGCGACACCAACAGATGCTGCGGAGTATCCGCCATCAGCCATCTTCTGCTTTATGTCTTCGACATCCCATCCGGTCAGCTCAGATAACGCATCAGCCTCTTTGTCCCAGCGACTGACAAGTGTTTCAGCATACTCACCTGCCGCTTCACACTGGCCATAATCCCCGCGCCATGGGTGACGCAAAACATAACGGCCTTGATAGTTCTCACGGTCGCCAGTCACTTGGAAGTTCAGGTCCTCCGGGAAGGACTTACCATCATAACGAACATGAAGACGGGTCACGAACGCATCAACTGCCTGCGGCATAGGACGGCTGCGCATTGGGCGAGGCGTCGGCCGGATCGGGTCAATTTGGTCGCCCTGCTCATCTAGCCACATAACACCAAGCTCACGAAGTTCAGAACGCGACAGCGGATTTGCCGCGCACGGATCACACCAGCTCATATCCCATGCATACTCCATGAAGACGGCCTTATTGTTCTGCTTCTCAGTTTGGTGGGCAAACATGGCTTTATAGAACTCACCAAACTCGTCCTTCACATAGATCGGCACGTCCATATTTGATGGCAGCTTCACCGTTTTGTAATTCGTTGTTTCCACGCGGCCTTTCCGCGTAATTGCAAACACGAACAGCTCTTGTTTGCCTTCCGCATTCACGGTCCCCAGTCGGATGGGGAGCATGAAATCATCATCCTCATACGCCACCTGTATGGGACGCAGCATGCTGGAACCAGAGTGCCGCTCCAAGTTTACCTTTGCCACAAAGAACTTCATGCCGCGCTTCAAATACGCGCCAACAACATCTTCGGCCCCATCTGGAATGCGGTAGCCTTCTTGGTTTAACCAAGTGATCAAACCGTCGCTCTGTTCAGCAGAGAGGATGAGAATATCATATTCACCAACCTCATACTCAGCTTCAATCGTAACCCCGAGGTCCTCGGCCTCCATTGCGACGCTTTCCATCACCGGCTCAGGCATACGTGAAGCGGTTACTGTTACGCGTTGAAGCTTTCTCATTTCACATGGGTTTTCATCATAATACTCAACCAAACGCGGCGCTGTGTACTCATCCAAATGATCCACCAGTGCCGGGTTCGCGACATTAATCTGTTCACGCTCAGGAATATCAACAACCGGAACAACCATCGCAAACTCGCTCGCATCGCCGCGATAATCGCTTGCCATGGTTATCACGGTGCGATCTTCGTCACGCACAAGCACAACCTTTGACGCGTCATTGAAAAGGTCCGTATCCGCCTTTGCGACATAGAAGCCGCAAAATGCAGAGGCGGTTGGCGCACTAAGCGCGAATGATGTGAGGCCGAACGCGAGTGCGGCCCCGAACTGTTTCAGGTTCATTTGAATGTCCCTCCTTGGAATTCCATTGGAACCGCTTGGCCGGAAGCAAGCGATCTAGAATAGGTGTAAGCAGCGCCAAGCCTGCTAGCGCATAGAGCATTGAGCCGCGAATATGGAAGCGCCAGCTTAACCAAGCCGCCAGCGCCGCCACCGCGAAAGCGAATACAAAACGCCCAGTCCGCGAATCCGGCGTTGAGCGCGGGTCGGTGATCATGAAAAATGCGAAGACCAGCAAAGCACCAGACTGCATTTGGTGCATCGGGATCGTCATCGGATCGCCAAGATATAAAGCGCGCCCAACCAGCATTGCAGCAAATCCCGCCAGAAACCCTAAAGCAATATCCAACCGCTTCGCGCTCGACAGAACTAGCGCAGCAAAGCCAATCGCAAATGCCGCAAAAATTGGGGCTTGCCCCCACTGCCCGGGAGAAACCCAAGCATCTGCGCCAGCGAGTAAGCTAACAATAACGATCCCAATACACGCAGGATTGAAGAGATGCTTGCCTTTATAGCGGATCAGAAACTTTGCACTGATCCCAATAATGCCCGCCGCAAACCAAAACCAAAGCGAATCGGCACGCAGCAGGATTGTCAGGCCTAATGACGTGATCAAAGCTGACTTCCACTGGAACCCCGCAAACCAACCAACAATTCCAACTTGCGCGCGTGAAACACGCCAATGGGTGCCTGACGGTGCTTTACGAGGGGCCGCACGCGCATTTGCAAACACCGTCCCAAATGCCTGCGCCAGCATCGCGCCCGTAACCGCCATAAGCAGGCTCAAAGGTGTCGCGCCAAAATCACTTGTAAAAAACGAGACTGAGAACAGTCCAGAAAGAGCAATGATCTGCCAATGCCTTGCATCAACATTGATCGCTTTGAATATCTTCAAAGATGCGTCCTTAACTCCCATAGCGCTAAAACTGCACATCAAATGCGGACGAAATAGGGCGAGCAATCAATGCCCCGCGACACATAAGGCCATAGCCCTTTAACCCTTGTCTGCTTAGATGAGAGGTATGAGCGAGCAAGATACCGTTTCCTTTGGGTTTGAAACCGTCACACCGGACGAGAAAGTCGACCGCGTAAAGGGCGTGTTCCGCTCTGTTGCGTCCAAGTATGACGTCATGAATGACTTTATGTCAGTCGGCATTCACCGCCTCTGGAAACATGACACGATGAACCGCCTGAACCCGCAACCGGGTGAGGCGCATCTTGATGTTGCTGGTGGCACGGGTGAACTTGCCCGCGCCTTCTTAAGACGCGCTGACGAAGCCGGAAAACGCCGCGGTGATCCGCGTAAAGCAACAGCAATCGTATGCGATATCAACGATGCCATGCTCGAAGCTGGAAAAGCACGCGATGACAATGCTGAGTGGGGCGACCGCTTGGATTGGGTCTGCGCCGACGGCACCGCCCTGCCCTATCCCGATCGTAGTTTTGATGCGCTCACCATCAGCTTTGGCATCCGCAATTTCGCTGACCGTGTCGCCGGACTGAAAGAGTTTAGGCGCGTGCTAAAACCGGGTGGCCGCCTTGGCGTCCTAGAGTTCAGCCACATGACCGTACCGATGGCTCAAAAAGCTTATGATGCTTACAGTTTCAATGTTATCCCAGCTGTTGGAAAAATGGTAACCGGTGATCGCGATAGCTATCAATACCTCGTTGAATCAATCCGCCAATTCCCAACCCAAGACGCTTTCAAGGCTGAGGTTGAAAGCGCTGGGTTTTCAAACGTAAGTGTTACAAATTTTTCTGGCGGTATCGCGGCACTTCACTTTGGTTGGGCGATCTAGAAGATGTTTAAGGCGCTCGCTGACTATGGCCGACTGTTGCGGGCTGGCACTTCGCTGGCGCGGCATGACGTTATTCTGCCCGGTGAGTATCATTCACGCCTCCCCTTCCCGGCAAAGCTAGCGGGTAAAACGCTCCGTCTGTTTGGCGGCAAAGCCAAAGGACGACAAGGTGAACGCCTCGCCACAGCTCTCGAAAAACTAGGCCCCGCATACATCAAGCTTGGCCAATTTCTCGCGACACGGCCAGACGTATTTGGCGTGGAAACCACGACCGACCTTTCCCGGCTTAAAGACAAAATCCCACCCTTCAGCATGGCGGAAGCGCGCAAAGCGCTGAACGAAGAGTTCACAGACGCTGAGGCAACGGCCCTCTTCCCCGATCTATCTGAACCGATTGCAGCCGCCTCACTGGCGCAGGTTCACCGCCTGCAGACCTCCGACGGACCAAAAGCCGTTAAAATCTTACGCCCCAATGTTGAAACGCTGATCAACCGCGAGCTTAACGCAATGAAACGCGCCGCGCGCACCGTTGAACGCGTGAATGTCGAGAGCCGGCGCATGGAACCGGTGGCGTTCACAGAGACCGTCGCCGCCAGCATGCAAAAAGAACTCGATCTTCGCTTAGAAGCAGGCGGCGCGGATGAATTGCGCAACCTCTCTTTTGAAGATGGCCACTTCCATATCCCGGCGGTGGACTGGGCCAGAACCGGCAAACGCATCCTGACGACAGAATGGGTTGACGGTAAACCGCTTACCGATCCGGCGGCGCTCGACACGCCCGGTATCGACAGAGAAGCACTGGCCAATAATGTGACACGCGGTTTCTTGAACCACGCAATCCATCACGGTGTGTTCCATGCGGACATGCACGAAGGCAACATGATTATCACGCCAGATGGACGCCTCGCTTTAGTCGATTTCGGCCTCATCGGCCGCATCGGTATGGCTGAGCGTCGTTTCTTAGCGGAAATTCTATGGGGCTTCATCCGCAGAGACTATTACCGCGTTGCCGAAGTGCATTTTGAAGCCGGATACGTCCCGAAAGACAAATCAGTCGGTGATTTCGCACAAGCCCTTCGCAGTGTTGGCGAGCCGATCCACGGCAAGTCCGCCAGCGAAGTCTCAATGGGCCGGCTCCTTCTGCAACTTTTAGATTTCACCCACACATTCGGAATGCATATGCGGCCCGAACTCGTCTTGCTTCAGAAGACAATGGTTCAAGTCGAAGGTGTGGCCAGATCAATCGACGAGAATCACGACATCTGGAAAGCTGCTGAGCCGATTGTCAAAGAATGGATCACGCAGAACCTTGGCCCTGCGGGGATTGCTAAACTCATCACCCAAAACGCGCGCGAAGTAACAGATCGCCTCAAACGCCTTCCCGAAGTGATGGACCAATTCGAGGCGCAGTTGAACAGACCTGAACCAACACCGCCGCCGCGCGAACGGTTTGCGCCATGGTGGGGCTGGATGGGCTTCATTCTCGCTTTGGGCACACTCGCCGTACTCCTAAAAAACTAGTCATTCCCCTGTGACGCGAACACAGTCGTTTCGTTTACGAAACATGCTAGTTGACGCTATGCTCTGACTTTGTTTCAGAAGGGGAAAACGATGAAACGTCTTGTTTTAATAGCTGGATTTGCAGCCGCACTGGCATCACCTGCGGTGGCGCAGTCTTATAAATGCGTCAGCGGCGAACTTCTCGGCGGCCCAGAAGGCTATAGCTGCGAAACCAATGCTCAAGGTGAGATCGTCTCTGTGCGCCCTGGAAAAAGCACGCAAACCACGACCAGAACCGTAACGCGGTCCGCGCCAACCACACGCACCGTGACGCGTTCAGCCACGACAACCCATTCAGCACCTCATACGCATGGCTCAAACAGCCACAACCATCCCCACACCCATACCGATGGAACACGCCACAGCCACCCGCACTCACATGGGGCCCAGCACACGTCACATCGCGCGGCGCCAACTGTGACGCGGACAACATCAAGACTGGCGCCGCGCCAAAGGCTCAGCGACACACCGCCGAAGCGCCCGGTCCCACGCCCTCTTCCAACTTGTGATACCGCGTATACGCGTCTGCCAGATACAAGAGATGGCCGTCGCCAGATCGAAGTCTGCTATGCTGATCTTACCCCCGTCACAGTTGCCACGGCGGACTCAATCTACGCACGTATCAAGTCAGCCGCACGCAAAGCATGTCGCGGCCAAGGCTTCTCGCGTTACGGAACCAATCGCTCTTGTGAACGCGGCGCAGTTTACGATGCAGTCATGGATGTGAACCTGCCAGCGCTAGATTCGCTCTATGCGCAGAAATCAGGCAAGCGTATTCCACGCGTGAAAGTTGGCCAACTACGTCGCAACTAAGCGCCTGTTGGAAGCGTAATGATAAACCGGGTCCCTTGTGGCCCGGTTTCATCAAGCGCCAGTTCACCGCCCATCGCGCGCGCCAAATCTCGCGAAAGCGCCAAGCCTAGGCCCGTACCGTCCCGGCGGGTAGAGCCTGCAAAAGCCTTGAAAAGGTTTTTCTGCGCCTGTTCAGGCAGCCCTGGACCGGTATCGAGCACACTCAAAGCAGCGCCATCAAATCCAACAGAGACAGTTCCCTGCCCCTCCATCGCTTCAGCAGCGTTCCGAATGAGGTTCGCGCATATCCGGTGCAGATGATCAGGGTCGGCTTGCGCAGTCGCGTCGCCTACAATTTCATTGGCAAACGTCACACCCTCATGCGCCGCTAATGCCTCGGATGCGGCCTCTGAGACCAAGTCAGCCAGCGGCACCGCTTGAACATTCGCCTCGGGCACTGAGGATCGTCCGTACTTCAACGTATCACTGGCAAGACGGATCGCACGCTCCAATGCACGCTCCAGTCGCGGCAAAGACTTAGCAACACGGGGATCTTCTGAACGCGATAGACTGTCCGACACAAGTTGAGCTGTCGCCAGCGAATTGCGCAAATCATGATTGATCTTCGCGACCGCTTCACCCAGTTGCGCCAATCGCTCTTGCTGCCTGAAACTATCCGAAACCGCGGTCTCCATATCAGCTAAAGCGTTCTGGGCGCGGCCAATCTCATCACGGCGGGGCGTTGGCGACAGGCGCCGCTTCCAGCCGCCCGGATCGTCGCGGAACTGTTCAACCGACATCGTAACGCGCTGCATTGGCCGAACGAAGGTGAACAGCAACATCAAGTAGAGCAAACTACCGGTAACAATCGAAATAATCAGCGAGAGCCACAGAATGTTGAGGGCATAATCCCCCATCGCCTTGCGAAGCGGCTTTTCATCTACAACAATTTCGAGAATGCGTCCGAACCCGGTACCCGGTGCGCGAATAATTAAAAACCGATCATCGGGTGCGAAAAATGTCCTGACCGTTTCACCAATCTCGGCAAATCCCGGTCGTTCATTGTACAATATTTCTTTTGAGACGCAGCAAATCTCAGACTTCGAGTCCAATATCCGCTCCCGCATATCGGCGCTTAGTTCCGCAACAGAATGAACCCTAGCGCTTTTCAGCAGGTCAGCCGCCAACTCGTCAGAGACCATGCGACTAGGCGCGGCCTCTAGGGCGAGCGCCGCCAATCGGCCCGCTTCAACTTGGTCTTTGATCCAATCAGTTCTGAAGCGCGTGGCGCTCGGCACGAAAATCAGCGCCTCCACAACCAAAACACTGACAATCGTTATCAGAAACAGCCTGAAAGACAGGCTATCGCGCCACTTCAAGCGGCTTGTATGATTGGGCAAATCGGTCACCCAGCCCAGTTAAACTAGGGTATGCGTTGCAGCAAGCCGACAAGACGTTTTGACGCGTTTCCAAAGACCGTTGGGGTAAAGTGCGCACTGGCGGCCCGTTTCACAATTTCAGTCCGCGTCGGGTATGGCGAAATGAAGTTCGTTAGCGATTGCACGCCGAGTTTGTTCGACATGCCATAACCAACCATCTGGATAATATCTCCAGCACCATCACCGACGATCGAAGCACCGAGCAATTTGCCCTTACGGATGATCAGTTTGGCCTCGCCAAGGGTCTTTCCTTCCGCAATCGCGCGATCATTGTCATGAAATGGGAAAGACGAGGTCGTGACGCTATCGCCAAATTGCTCCCGCGCTTCCGCTTCAGTCAGGCCAACTTGAGCAACTTCGGGAGAGACATAAGTCACCGCTGGCAGCGGCAGATCGCTAGCCTTGCTGCCTTGTTTAAACAACGCGCGACGCGTGAACACACTCGCATGCCAACCCGCAAGGTGGGTAAACTGACCTTGGCCCGCAACATCGCCCAACGCCCAAACGCGTGGATTGGATATAGAGCGCAGCTTATCGCTAACTTTTACACCGCCGCGATCAAACGCAACATCTCCAGCCTCAAGCTCTAAACCATCCATCACCGCCCGGCGTCCTACCGCCACCAAGAGATGCGTTCCGTTGACTGTTTGATTGCCGCTTTCGGCCTCAGTCTCAACAGTGACCGCACCCTGCGTGCCCGTCACCTTAACCGCCTTATGCCCTTCAAGAATGGTCACGCCCTCTTCGCGGATGGCCTCGACAGCGACAGCAGCATGATCTGCATCAGCGCGCGCCATGGCTCGGTCCATTTCGATGACGGTAACTTCAGTGCCAAGACGCTGAAACGCCTGCGCCATTTCCATACCGATTGGCCCGCCGCCCAGAATGATAAGGTGCTTCGGCTGTTCTGGCAGAGAAAACACTGACTCGTTTGTGATATATGGCGCCTCATTCAGGCCCGGGATCGGCGGAATGAATGCCGTAGATCCAGTCGCGACAATAATACGCCGCGCGGTTGCTTCGGTTGTGTTTGAGACAACAGTCTTTGGGTCAGCAAACTGCCCATGCTCTTGAATAACTGTCACGCCTAGGCCTTCAAACCGCTCAACGCTATCAATTGGCGCGATCGTATCAATCGCCTTGCGGACGTGGGCTTTAACGCCTTCCCAATCGACAACCGGCTCAGATGTCGTGACACCGAATTTAGCGCTTTCACGTGCAGATTGGGCATATTTAGCTGTCGTCAAAAGCGCCTTCGACGGGACGCAGCCATAGTTCAGACAGTCGCCGCCCATTTCGGCTTTTTCATAAAGCACGACCTTGAGGCCCAACATTGCCGCGCCTGCAGCAGCGGATAACCCGCCAGACCCGCCGCCAATAACGATCAGATCAGCTTTCAGCTTACGCTTCGCGCCAGTTTCGTTTGAAGTCGTTGCCATTGTGTTGGCCTCCATAGGATCAGTTCCAGCCACACGGGCAGTCATTGTTGCTGTATCGGACACTAAACTGTTTCAGCTGCTTCAGTCTTGCGACCCGTAATTTTCTTATAGATTGCTGGGATCAAGGCAACGACGCCAAGCGCAACGAACGCTGGAATGAAGTTCGCTGCAAGGCTACCAATATCCACTTCGCCGCCCTCAAGCAGTGTCCCCTTAATCGCTGCGCCAATCCAAGTGTAGGCCAACGTCCCCGGGATGATGCCGAAGAAAGTCGTAATGAGATAGTCGCGGTACTTTGCACCCAATAGGCCCGGCGCGATATTCACCACAGCAAATGGGAAGAGCGGGATGAGGCGAAGCGCAAACATGTAGGACATCGCGTCCTCATTGAAGCCCTTCTCCATTTTGGCGAGGAAAGGCCCCGCGATCTGGCGAAGCACACTTCCAAGCGACGTCTTCGCCGCAAAGAATAAGATAGAAGCACCCAAAGTTGCGCCAATAATTGTCGCCGGCGTCCCAAAATACAGGCCAAACAAGAACCCGCCAGCAATCGTCAGCACGCCGCCCGGAATGATAAACGTCGTCGCCGCTGCATAGATCACAATATACGCCAGAAGCACGAGCAAGAGATTGTTCTTCACAAGCTCATCCAGCCAAACCGCATTCTCCGACAGGCTTTCAAGCGTCAAATACTGATGCCACCCCATTGAAACCGCCAGCGCAAGACCAGCGCCGATCAAGTAAACGGGCCAAAGCTTGATCCAAATCGGGGTCTGCTTGCCTTCTGTGACGTCTATGTCAGTCATTCTTCTTGTCCTTCTTGAGCCAGCAATCGGCGCTATTTTGCGTCGTTGAGCGACCAATCATATTCGTGTTTCTTGATATCTGCGTTGGCTTTGATGTTTTCTGCAAGCACCGGATTAGCGTATTTCAGCAAGTGATCGATCACGCCCTTCTCACTTCCACCAAAGTCTTCACGGAACCATTTATAGATTTGAGAAACCTGTAAACCACCGCGAGAACGAACTTGAACGCCGCGCGGATGATTGATGAAGTCACGCGCCGCCTTATCCAAATCTTCGTCGAGGGTGGCTGCTTCCCACGCGCTATTTTGCAAATTTGGACAGCCATAGGAGGCGCAATTGACCGCATAGTGGACACGCGGGTCATCAAATTGCTCCCGCAAAATGCCGTGCTCAATATCGTCCAGTGAAACCTCCTCACCATCGACCACAGTCTTCACACGCTTCCAAGGTCCGGAGATATAGCCTGAACGGATTGATTTTGTGGGGTAACGCCCGATCATATGCTTGATCGTCAGCGCATTATAAATGTTTGAATAGGCCGCGAATTGTTCGTCTTCGGATAGCTCTTCGAAATCAAGTGCCTCAAAACTCTCTAGGTACGCGTCCAGTTTAGCCGTATCGGCTGCATTATTCTTCAACGCACCGTACTTGAACCGGTTAACCCCATCATCGCTTTCGACCACATATGTTTCCAACAGCGAATCCCAAACGCTGTGACGGCTGGCCTCATCTGCCACAGCAGGTCCAGAAATAATCGACATAGCAACAGCTCCAGCGGCAATAATTCGGCGTAACATATGGCAAACGTCCTGTATTTATATCCAGCACATACATATAGATCGCTGCTGAGAATAAGCACCTAACGACACCATTGCTTCTGTTCACCTCTGCGTGAGCAGGATGTGACGGCAAGAAGACCTGCAAATCATGTCGGTTACGTCTTGACCTGCCCCTCTCTCACACGTAATAGCCCCGCTTTCGAGATAAACACCTGATTTAGAGGCGACAGCCCGATGAAACGTACTTTCCAGCCTAGCCGCATCAAACGCGCTCGCACACACGGTTTCCGTTTGCGTATGTCTACAAAGAATGGCCGCAAGGTTCTTGCCCGCCGTCGTTCTAAAGGCCGCAAGGAACTGTCTGCTTAATTGCTGACAGGCCGGGGAGTGTTCCCATGGCAACAGATATGATGATTTCAGAAGCTGGGGTCGCACGTCTAAAGACGCGGCCCCAGTTTCTTTTTGCTCGCGGCGGAAAATCTGAACGCAAGCGCAGTCTGGTTATTCAGGCCCGCCGTCGCAAAGATAGCACCACAATTGGTGAAGGGTTTACCGCCACAAAGAAGGTCGGAAACGCTGTTATTCGCAACCGCGCCAAACGCCGTCTGCGCGCAGCATCACACCAGCTTTTGCCGCTCCATGGTGTCCCTGGCGTCGATTATGTCTTCATCGCGCGCCTTGATACTGCGACGATTGGCTGGCAGCGCCTTCTTGACGATATGGAAAGCGCGCTGATAAGCCTCGCCAACCAGTTTTCAGCGGGGACAGGTCCAACCTGATCCCTCTTTTTTATATGCAGGATATGATCCGCTCATGATGCCCAATCAGCAAAACGGAATGGACCCACAGGACCAGCGCAATTTCCTAATCGCCATGGCCCTGATGATCGTCTTTGTTTTCGGTTACCAGTATATGTTCGTTGCGCCTGCGCAGCAAAAGGCCGAAGCCGCGCGCGCAGAAGCCGCTGCCGCCGCGCCAACCACGCCGGTAGTCAGCACAGAAGCAGTCGCAGAGACACCTATCGCACAACTGCCTCTAACCGTTTCAGATGCACTTAGCTCGACAGATAGAATTCAGTTTGACGCCGCTCGCGTCGATGGTTCAATCCTAGTTAAGACGTCTTCAATTGATGATCTCAATCTGAAAGATCATTTCAAGACGGTCGAAAAAGTCGAAGAACTTCGTCTATTACGTCCGCGTATCAGCAAAGACGGCGACGTCAGCGGATATTCAGCAAACTGGACTTGGGAGGTTCAGGGAAACGAACCGGGCAGATATGCCCCCGTAATTCGCGCCGAAGATAGCTGGCGTGCCAGTACGGATGAAATTGGTCCGGGTGAAACGGCCACACTAAACTTCTCTCGCGGCGGGCTTCAGATTGAGCGTGTGATAAGCATTGATGAGAATTATATGTTCTCATTCGCGGACACGATTACCAATACCTCAAATCGCGAATTCACCCTCTCACCGATGGGGCAAGTACGCCGCTATGGTGCATGGAAAGACTTCTTGAACGAGACGGACCCCGGATCAGCTTCCAAAATGGGTCTCGCTCACCAGGGGTTGATTGGCGTATTCGACAAGGGTTTGACTCTACGCAACTATCAAAACCTCTTCAAAGACAAAGGCATCAAGGATGCTGACAAAAACGGATATCGTGCCGCAGAAAGCGGCGGCTGGATCGGCTTTACAGACATGTACTGGATGGCCGCTTTGGTGCCAGAACAAGGACGCAGCTACAAATCTATTGTAGAACGTGAAAACGATGCTTTGATCCTGAAGATAGACGCAGAAGATGTTATCCTCGCTGCGGGTCAATCAGTGACCGTAACTAACCAAATCTTTGCCGGCGCTAAAGAATACAACGTTGTGAACGCATACAAAAAATCCGGCATTCCGCGTTTTGATGACTCCATCGATTGGGGCAACATTCTCTATTATATTACGCGTCCCTTCTTTGCCCTATTGAACTGGCTTAAGACTCAAATCGGCTCGTTCGGCCTTGCGATCCTTGCGCTAACACTTCTCATCAAAATACCACTGATCCCGCTCTATAATGCGAGCTATAAATCAATGGCGAAGATGAAAAAGCTGTCTGAGCCAATGAAAGAAATCCAAGAGCGTTTCAAAGAGGATCCACAGCGTCGCCAGCAAGAAGTGATGAAGCTGTACCAACGCGAGAAAGCCAACCCTCTCGCGGGCTGTATTCCAATCCTATTCACGATCCCGGTCTTCTTCGCGCTCTATAAAACCCTCTATGTGACAATCGAAATGCGTCACACACCATTCTTATGGTTGAACGACCTGTCATCAGGTGAAGCCAATGTATTGGGTAACTTATTTGGTTGGTTGCCTTGGGCGACAGGCGAAGAGATCAGATCAATCTCACTGTTAGGGTTCATTCCTATCGGTTTCCTACTTGGGATTGGTATTCTGGCGATCCTATACGGCGTCACAATGGCGGGCATTCAGGCCTTATCTCCGCCGCCGCCTGATCCAACGCAACGCAAAGTCATGATGGCTCTACCGTTTATCTTCATGTTCGTATTTGGCGGCTTTGCCTCAGGGCTCGTGATCTACTGGGTTTGGTCAAACATCCTGTCCTTGCTGCAGCAATATTACATCATGAGACGGAATGGCGTTGAAACCGAACTAGATAAGCTCATAGGTCGATTATTAGGCCGAACACCGAAACCGGAAGAGTAGCCCGATGACCGACATGCCCGAATTCTCCGAAGAGGCGATGGATATAGGGCACAAGCTCTGCATGGGTCCGGTTAAATTCGTGCTCGGCGCGGCTAGCCTGACCCAATTGCCAGAAAGCGATCGACCAGAAATCGCGTTCGCAGGGCGCTCTAATGTTGGGAAGTCTAGCCTCATAAACGCCCTGCTCAACCGCAAAGGCCTAGCTCGTGCCTCTGCTGAACCCGGCAAAACGCGAGAGTTGAACTATTTCGACCTCGGCGAGGGCAAAATGTGGCTCGTTGACCTTCCCGGTTTTGGCTATGCGAAAGTTTCGCGCGAGCAGCAGGCCAAATGGGTGCAAGTCACCAAACGCTATCTACGCGGACGTGTGAACCTGCGCCGTGTATTCCTTCTGGTCGATAGCCGCCGAGGCATCATGGATACCGATCTAGAGACGATGCAAATGCTGGATACGGCAGCTGTGACCTATCAAATCATCCTGACAAAGGGCGACAAGATCAAGGCGACCGAACTTACGGCAATACAGGCCACTGTAGAGGCAGTATTAAAAAAGCACCCTGCCGCCCACCCAATTCCGCGTGTAACCTCGTCGGAAAAAGGCTTCGGTATTCCAGAGCTTAGAGCAGAAATTGGAATGCTGTCTCAAGTATAGACGTAAGGAAGGTCAAAATGGCGATTACAATTCAACGGGCTGACCTGAGTGCACCCGATTTCATTGCCCTGATCGACACCCATGCTGAGCTGATGCTGGAGCTTTCCCCGCCCGGCAGCTGTCACTTCTTACCCATTGATGGCTTAAAAACAGATGACGTGACGGTTTGGGATCTGCGCGACGGTGACATGCTTCTCGGCAGCGGCGCCCTAAAACACCTTTCCGACACACATGGTGAGATTAAATCCATGCACACGCTTTCGGCGCGGCGCGGCGGCGGCTTGGGCAAAAAAATGCTCGAGCATATCCTCAACGAGGCCTGGACAAGAGGCTATACACGATTGAGCTTGGAAACCGGCTCAAGTGATGGCTTCAGCCCCGCTCGCAACCTCTACAAAGCCTATGGCTTCTCAATCTGTGGCCCATTCGGCGCGTATAAAGAAGATCCACACAGCGTCTTCATGACGTCTGTATTGTAGAAGGGCTTCCACAAAGCCCCCAAACCGCGCTAAAGCGCGTTCTATGACTGATTTGAACCTCTCAAAAGCTCAATTCACAGCGGAAACGCTATCTGAAGCCCTGCCTTACATTCAGCGCTACGCTGGCCGTACGGTGGTCATCAAGTATGGCGGCCATGCCATGGTGGATGAAGAATTATCAGCCGCCTTCGCCCGCGATGTCGTCCTACTGAAACACCTTGGTGCGAACCCAGTGATTGTGCATGGCGGCGGACCGCAAATCGCCGACCTACTCGGCCGGTTGGGCATTAAATCAGAATTCCGCGACGGGCTTCGCGTCACTGACGACGCAACGATGGAAGCGGTTGAGATGGTCCTTTCCGGCCCCATCAACAAAAACATCGTCCGCGCTATCAACGCTGCGGGCGGCAAGGCTGTCGGTCTATCTGGTTCTGACGGTGACTTGATGCGCGTCACGAAAGCGACCCGTACGAAACGCGATGAGAGCAGCGAGATCGAAAAAGTCATCGATCTTGGTTATGTCGGTGAGCCCGAAAAGATCGATATCTCGGTTTTGAACGCGCTCATGAACAGTGAAAAAGCTATCATCCCGGTCATCGCGCCTGTGGGGGTCGGCGAAGATGGACGGCGTTATAACGTTAACGCTGATACAGCAGCTGGCGCGATTGCTGCGGCCTTGAATGCCAAGCGCCTTCTACTTCTAACCGATGTTGCAGGCGTCTTGGATAAATCCAAAACCCTGATCCGTGAAATCCGGCGTGATGGCGTAGACGCCCTCATTGCGGACGAAACAATATCAGGCGGCATGATACCAAAGCTTGAAACGGCGGCGAAAGCGGTCAACATGGGGGTTGGCGGGGCAGTGATACTGGACGGACGTGCAAGGCACGCCCTCCTCATGGAGCTCTTCACCGAACATGGCGCAGGTACCATTGTCTATTAAGTTTATCCTTGGAATTTTCGCGGCGGCGTTAACCATCGCTTTACCCGGAAACGCTTCGGCGCAAGCGGCAAAGACCGGCTGGGAAGTCTGCAACGAAACCAGCTATATTATCGAATCCGCTACTGGCCATTATGAGGGCCAAGGCATCGTCGTTGAGGGTTGGACCCGGCTACGCCCCGGCGCATGTCAGCTCGTTCAAGAAGCGCCGCTGACACCCGGCCTACACTACCTCTTTGGACGCTCCTCGACGGCACACCGCGGTGGCCGCCGCCTTTGGGGGGGCGAGACCAAGCTCTGTATCGACACCACGGGCAGCTTCTCGGTTGAAAGCATTCCAAACTGCACAACGATGGGTATGGAAGAACGCGAATTCCGCCCCGTCCTGATTGAGAACGCCAAAAGATGGCGCACCAGCTTCACTGAAACCGATAAGCTGACAATCAAGGAAGCAAGCGCCGCCGGTGTCCAACGCCTCCTCGATAATGCCGGCGTTTATGCAGGCCGGATTGATGGCTACCTCGGACGCAAAACAAGGGCTGCCATCGGTGACTTTTTGAAGTCCAAAGGTCTCGCCGCCGATACAACCGACGCCGACCTTATGGATATTCTTGAGCAGGCCGCGATTGAGCGGGCTCGCAATGTTGGTCTGACATTCTGCAACCGGACTGACAAACGCATCTGGAGCGCAATGGCGCGCCGCCGCGGTGACGAATGGGAAAGCCGTGGCTGGTGGCTGCTCGAAGCAGGCGGCTGCGCGCGCATTATCGACGAACCCCTTCTGCAGTCTGGCCTTTTTGCCTATGCTGAAATGGAAACCGGCGATGGCGAAGTCCGAACTCTAAAGCGCGGCACTGATCCGTTTTGTGTTGCACGATCCAAATTTGCGATTACGGGCCGCGATGGTTGCGAGGCAGCCGCGTTCCGTCCGGGTCTGTTCATGGCAACGCCGCCACCCGCGAACCGCAAGCTCGTCTTTGAATTCTTCGAGCGCGATTTCAACGAAGACAGTAATGCCCGCTGATTCTGAGCATCATTTGGCGCGCCTCGGCGAACGTGATGCATGGGTGTTCGATCTCGACAACACGCTCTACCCCGCCGAATGTGACCTCTTCGCTGAGATTGATCAGCGCATGACCGACTTTGTATCGCGCTTCTTGCACTTACCGCGCGACGAGGCCCGCGCGACACAAAAGAAATATTACGCAAAATACGGCACAACCTTAAACGGCCTGATGAGTATGCACGGCATGGACCCGATGGATTTTCTTGCCCACGTGCATGAAATTGACCTGTCCCCACTGCCAAGAACGCCAGAACTTGGCATCGCGATCAAAGCCTTACCAGGGAAAAAATACGTCTACACCAACGGCTCACGCCGGCACGCCGCGCGTGTCACCGAATATATGGGGCTTGCGGATGTCTTTGACGGGCACTTCGCAATCGAAGACAGCGACTATACACCAAAGCCCAACCAGTCCTCGTACGATGCCTTTTTGGAAAGATTTCCTCTCGTCCCACACCGCGCTGTCTTCTTTGAAGATTTAGCTAGAAACCTAGCCCCAGCTCACACGATGGGGTTCGCCACGGTATTGGTCACTTCCGATAAAGACTGGAGCCATGAGCCGATTGAGGCGCGCCCGGCTGGACATGGGGATGACCAACTCCCACATATCGATTATGTGACCCGCGACCTGACTGCATTCTTGCAGTCTATTACCGCCTAAAGACGCTAGAAAGACACAACGCCATGCCAGAACGCTTAGCCGCCCTGATCACATCCGCTTGGGAAGATCGCGACGCTCTTAACACAGACACACAAGGCGAAATCCGCGAGGCCGTGGACGCTGCCCTATCACTGCTCGATAGCGGTGAAGTGCGTGTCGCAGATCCCGGCCCTGATGGCTGGACCGTCAATCAATGGCTAAAGAAAGCCGTCCTCCTCTCGTTTCGTCTCAACGATAATAAGCTCATGGATGGCGGCCCAGGCCACCGCGGCACATGGTGGGACAAAGTTCCATCAAAATTCGAAGGCTGGGGCGAGGCTGAATTTAAAGCTGCTGGTTTCCGCGCTGTACCTCCCGCCGCTGTTCGCCGGGGTGCATATGTTGCGCCGGGCGCTGTACTCATGCCGTCTTACGTCAATATCGGCGCCTATGTCGGCAAGGGCACGATGATCGACACTTGGGCATCCGTCGGCTCATGCGCTCAAGTTGGTGCAAACTGCCATATCTCAGCGGGCACTGGCATTGGCGGCGTGCTTGAGCCACTTCAAGCAAACCCTACAATCATCGAAGATAATTGCTTTATCGGCGCACGTTCTGAAGTTGTTGAGGGCGTTATCGTCGGCACCGGATCGGTTATTGCGATGGGCGTATTCATTACTCAATCAACGAAGATCGTGAACCGCCAAACGGGCGAGATTAGCTACGGCTACGTCCCGCCATATTCTGTCGTCGTTCCGGGCACGCTGCCTGACCCTAAGGGTGGCCCATCGCTGGCTTGCGCGGTGATTGTGAAGACGGTTGATGCGCAAACGCGTTCGAAGACGGCAATCAATGAACTTTTACGCGATTAGGTAACAGTCAAGGATCATGACTGTGACAAACTAGTTAGAGCTAAGCCCTTGCATTTGGTTGATAATGAACCGAAGAATGTAATGGCTGGTTCGCTTTTGAACCGCCCCCGCTTTAGCGGGAGAACAGACAACGGAGGTCCTCCGTGACTATACAAATTGCAGGTCGGCACATGGATGTAGGTAACGCGCTTCAAGAGCGTATTACTGACGGACTTGAAGCCGCAGTTACTAAATATTTCGATCGCAGCTTTGATGGTTCAGTGACCGTCGAAAAACGCGGCCATGAAATCCTGACCGATTGTACGGTCCACTTGCCATCTGGCATTGTGCTCCAATCCAGCGGCAACGCGAGCGATGCGTATGCATCTCTCGAAGATTCGCTTGATAAGATGGAAAAACGCGTCCGTCGTTACCATCGCAGACTAAAAGATCACCATAAGCGCGCGCCGATGCCGAGCGAGCCCGCAAATGCCTTTATTCTTAAGGGCCCTAGCGAAGAAGAAACCGCTGAAGATAAGGGCGATGCGCCGCTTATCGTGGCTGAATCTGCGTCCGATGTTAAAACTATGTCGGTTTCGGAGGCAGTTATGCAGTTAGAACTGTCAGATACCCCTGCCGTTTTATTCAGAAATGTGAAACACAGCGGCCTGAATATGGTGTATCGCCGCGAAGACGGGAACATTGGCTGGGTTGATCCAGCTGGACATTCCTCAACCGGTTGAACCGACAGGTTAGATTAACAATGGCAAATGATCTCAGCAGCCTTCTTCAAGAAGGTCTTGTTCTAGCTCCGCAATCTAGTGAGAGCCGCAAACAGATTTTGTGCTCAATGGCGAACGCTATTGGCGATAAGCTGGGTGTGGATGGACGCAACATCTTTGACGCGGTCATTGAACGCGAAAACCTCGGTTCCACGGGCGTTGGCGAAGGCGTAGCGATCCCACATGCGCGCGTCGAAGGTCTATCTGCCCCTGTCGGCGTATTTGTACGCTTGAATGAGGGTGTCGATTTCGACTCAATCGATTCGCGGGATTGCGACCTCATTTTCATGCTATTGGCACCGCACAGTTCCGGCGCCGACCATTTGCGGGCGCTCGCTCAGGTTAGCCGCACATTCCGTAATGGTGACCTGCGCCAAAAACTGCGCAATGCGACCGGGCAGGATGAGCTTAAAGGCCTACTCTGCCCAAAGACTTTGGAAGCCACAGCTGCCTAAACTGATCGTGATTGGTCATCTTGGTTAAACGCGCTATTTCCCTGATTGAATTTTCAGGGAGCAATCATGACCAAAACTATCGCGAGTATCGCCGCACTTATGAGCGGCTTTGCCCTCACACCCACCGCCTTTGCCCACGGGACACATATCCCGCTGGCACAGCAAGCGACACCAACGCCGGTCACGACAACTGATCTCGGTGATGGCCCAATGGCCACACGCGATAATATCAAGGAAACACTCGCCATGCTGGGCGGCGTTATGGAAGCGGTCCAAGTGGAAATCGATCAAGGCAAAGATATCGACGCTGTCTTGGATGCCGCCCCACTCACACCATGGGTCGAAGACTGGGCAACACGCTTTATGACAGAGCCGCGCTTCACACGCCTCGTCTATCTAGACCTCACCCGCAAAGCTGAAACAGAGTAAAACCTAGTTCCCACCCGGGCGGTTCGGCTGCAATGTCGGATCGCCCGCCGGGACGATAGCTTCCTCGTCCAACGCGCTCCACTCGACCTCATTCATAAACGCGCGGACATCCGCAATCGATTGCGTTGCAACCTCTTCCTGCGGCAAATGTCCAACATTGTCATAGATGACCAGCTTTGAATTTTCGATCGTATCGGCAAACTTCTGCGCGCTACTTACCGGGATGAGGTTGTCGTCACGGCCCCACATAATCAGCGTCGGCACCTTGATCGTCGCCATCGCTTCAGCGGTTGCTGGAGTGCGCTCCGCGGCCATAATCCCCAGAAGCGTTGCTCGATGCCCCGGCGCGCGGGACAGCGACACGTAACGCTCCACCAGTTCATCAGTGACGAAACTCTGATCGGTGTAGGAATCTTCCAAACCCGACTTCGTCATCGACGTCATGTCCAAGTCTTTCAGAAGCGTACGCGCAAGCGGGTTGCGCAATAGTTTAAAGATCAGAGGACCATTGTCCTCATCCTCGTCATCTGCCGCCCAGCCGGACGCATCAACAAGGATCAGGCCCTCAACCGTTTCAGGATATTTGACGGCATATGACCAAGCCGTATTTCCGCCCATGGAGTTTCCAGCAATCGTGAACCGATCTGCGCCGCGCTTCTGCGTCACTTCATGAACAACATCCGCGAACAGTTCGATCCCGGCTTTGCCATCCTCGTAAGCACGCGTCAGCCCATGGCCCGGCAGATCGATTGTTATGACCCGGTAATCAGCATCAAGACTGTCACGCCAATCATTCCAAGTGTGTAGCGAAGACGAAAATCCGTGGATCAAAACCAGTGTCGATCGATCCGATGGTCCGGTATCTGTAAAATGAACCTTTAAGCCGTCATCCAAAGTCATGAACTGCGTCTGCGGCAAGGAATAGGCCGTTTCCAATGTGTCGTAAGGAATATCGGCTCTGCGAAGCGCCAACCACCCCGCCGCTAAAACGGCGACAATCGTCAAAACCACTGCAAACGTTCTACGTAACATTGGGAAACTCCACGCTTCGAGACTGTCGTAAAACCTTCAATAACCGCCCTTGTCAAAGGAAAGTTCAGTCAGAGCACACATGACAGTCAGGGTTCGGACGCAATTTCACCACTCTGGTAACACCGCTCAATCCATCGATAATTTGCAGCCGACCAATCAAAGCCTGCCCCGCGCCGGTGATGAGTTTAACCGCCTCTAGGGCCATCTGCGAGCCGACCTGCCCGGTCAGCGCGCCAACAACACCAACCTCGTCACACGCCTCTGCTTCGGGCGGTAATTCGGGCACAAAACAGCGGTAGCAAGGGGCTGCTCTATCAACGCCTGAGGCATAGACTGAGACCTGCCCGCTCCAACGGCTCGCCGCGCCTGAAACAAGATAGCGCCCCGAACGATGCGCAAGCTGATTAAGCTCAAAGCGCGTTTCAAAATTGTCAGTCGCATCAATCAGAATATTGCCCGGCAAAGCCGCCGCCCCATCAAACCGTGCTGTCTTAGCCGATACAGCGACGCTTGGATTAAGGCCCACCAGCCGCTGCGCCAGCAATTCCGCCTTCGGCTTTCCTATATCACTGTCTGCAAATTGAATTTGTCGCTGCAGGTTCGAGCGATCAACGACATCATCGTCCCAAATCTCGATCTGCCCAACACCTGCCGCAGCAAGATACAGCGCGCAAGGCCCACCCAACGCACCAGCACCTATGATCGAAACAGAAGCATTTCGCAGCTTTTGAACGCCTGGACCACCGATCTCCTTCAATAGAATATGGCGCTTATGCCGGTCGATGTCATCTGGTGTTAGGGCCATAAGCTACTCTACCCTGAACAATGCCATGCCGTCATAACCTTTCGCACCCACCGTCTGCAGCGCTGTCATCTGCACACCCTCAAGATCGCGTGCAAAATCAAACATTGCGCGCACGCCGCGGACACTATTCTCACGGCTCCCTTCATCGACGAGAGCGCCGCCCCGCACGACATTGTCTGCAACGATAAGCGTCCCTGGACGCGACAGTTTCAGCGCTTGGTCCAGATAGTTGCGGTGATTGACTTTGTCGGCATCAATAAAAATAAAATCGAACACAGCCTTGGCTTCGACCTGCTCCAGCAGAACTTCCATTGCCGGCCCAACCCGAAGTTCAATTTTTTCAGCATACCTAGATGCCTCAATATTCGCCTGTGCCACTTCTGCCGTCCGCGTGTCGATTTCTGTCGTCAGCACGTTTCCATCCGCAGGCAGCGCCCGCGCCATCGCGACTGCAGAATATCCACCCAGACATCCAATCTCCAACACACGCCGCGCGCCGCTGACCTTGATCAACATGGATAAGAATTCAGCCTGCAAAGGCGTCACCGCATGAGGCACAAGTCCTGCGGCTTCACTCGCCTCCGCGACTGCCTGTAAAACAGGGTCATCGCTCAGCAGCGCGGCCTCTAAATAGGCATCAACTTCAATTGCTGTGCTAGAAATCATCTCGTCGCCAGCTCCAACTAGCTTTTAGGCATCTCAAATGCGTTTACCAATATTCCGTTCATCGTGCTGCCCGCATGACGGTGGCCGACGATTGCTTTGTAGGCGTCCGAATTCAACCATGCCAAGGCAATGTCTTTTGACTCAAACTTCAACAGCACAGACCGGGTTGCCGTCCACTCACCTTCCAGCGTTAGCGGATCTTCATCAACGCTCAGAATTTCACCGCCAAACGGCTCAAAGGCTTCCATGAACCCCGCATCATACTTGTCATAGCTTTCACGGTCGGTGATGCTGATCTGTGCAATGATATAAACGCTCATGGAATGCCCTCTTGTGATCTTTCTTAAGGCAATAGGGCGCTAAATCTCAGGCGTCTATTGGCAATCGGGTGCGCATCACACTACTCAATATTTTATGAGTGAAGACCTTCCCGTTCCAAGTGGTGATAATACGCCTGCATCGATCTATGCCAAACCCGCAGAATGGGTTGCGGCAGGGGCGGGTGCGCAGGGAAACCTATTTCTAACCGGGCGCGCTGGTACCGGGAAAACGACCCTACTCCGCAAATTCATGGCCGAAGCTGGAGAGAACGCAATCGTCCTCGCCCCCACCGGGGTTGCGGCAATGAATGCAGGCGGACAGACCCTCCACAGCTTCTTCAAATTCCCACCGCGCCTGATCGAACCAACGGATGTGAAACGCCTGCGCACAGCCCGGTTGATGAAAACGGCAGACACGATCATCATTGATGAAATCTCGATGGTACGCGCTGACATGCTGGATGCGATAGACCGCAGCCTAAAGCTCAATCGCGCCAATAAACGCCCCTTTGGCGGCGCCCGGATGATCCTCGCTGGTGACCTTCATCAATTGCCGCCTGTGGTTCGCGGTGAAGAGCATGAGATTTTACAAGACCGCTATGGTGGGCACTATTTCTTCAACGCACCCGCCTTTAAAGAAGCAGAGTTCGCCCTTCTGGCCCTAAAACACGTCTTCCGCCAAGCCGACCCACGCTTCCTCGCTTTGCTTGGCGCGATGCGGCAGGGTCGAATTACGCCCGCCGATGAAAGCGTACTACGCAGCGTCGTCAGTAAACGAAACGCAATTGAAGCCAGCGAAACACACGTCGTCCTCACACCAAACAACGCCAATGCCTACCGCATCAATCAGGCGCGGCTAGACGACCTGCCCGGCAAAACGCGGACATTTGATGCAACCGTCCAAGGCACGTTCGACGAAAAGTCATACCCCACCGAAGCCGATCTTGAGCTTAAAACTGGCGCGCGGGTCATGCTCATAAGGAACGATCCAGAGGGCCGCTGGGTCAATGGCTCACTCTGCACGGTTGAGGGCTTTTCAGGCCGCAATGTCATCGTAGAGCTGGATGGCAAAGCCTACGAAATTGAACCAGCCGCATGGGAAAAATACAAATACGCCGTCGACCCAGAAACTAAAAAAGTCTCCCGCGAAGTCGTTGGCACGTTCAAACAAGTTCCCCTTCGCCTCGCCTATGCCGTGACAATTCACAAGGCGCAGGGCCTAACCCTCGAAAAAGTCTTCATCGACTTTGATAGCGGCATGTTCGCCCATGGCCAAGCCTATGTCGCCTTCTCCCGCGCTCGCAGCCTCGAAGGGTTGGAAATCTCTCGCCCCTTAAGACCTCGCGATATGGTGCTAGATCGAAATGCATTTGCATTCGGAAAGCTAGAACCGATCGAAGACAATGACGCCTATCTTTTGGCAAAATTTGCGAAAGCCGCAGACGAGCTTGTTTAGCCGCCCTACTGTCCCGTCACGACAGGCAACCGACTTGGCATTTGCTCAAGACCTCTGGGCCAATCAACTGTCCCCGCTCGAAGCTGCAGCGTTTCCATAGCGCCGCCCGGCCCGTAGGTCGCATCAATCCCCTCAATCGCGACTCTCGGCAGTGTATATTCCAGTACCGGTTCGGACTGGCCATTCTCAGGAAACACAACGATCTCAACGTTGCTCATCAAGCCGCCCCGCGCCAGAATATTCCTTAGTCGATAGCTGTCACCATCAACCGCCCGACTTATTTCGAACCCAGAAAGGGTGAGCTGCGAAGGCGGCTTCATATAGCCATCACCGGACCGGCTCGGCATCACCCTATTCTGAGTTTGCATAGGCACCATCGTGTAAGTCATCGCCTCCGCAACAACCCAACCTTCATACCCCTTTTTCACCGACGCGCCTTGAATGCCCTCAATCTTGATGAAGATTTCAGCAGAAGCGCTAATGGGCAACGCCGCGAGCGCCAATGTACTAAAGATAAGTGCGAAAGCCTGTTTCATTGTGTCGTCCCCTGCTGAGATCATGCAGACTTGCACAGTCAGCAGGTGACGACAAACACAAAGCGAATGACGGCTTAGCCCGGCTTTTGGCAGATCAGGAACACTGCCTTCTTTGGTCCCGGCTGCCATTGGTGAACGATCTTAAAGCCTGCATCGGTCATATCTTTTTGCAAACCCGCAGGATCAATAGACACAACCGTCGGAACCTGCCCAAAAGCACGCCCAATCGGTAACAGTATCCGAATTAGCGGCGAGTAAAGCTTCAAACACACGGTGCTCGATACGAATGTTCCGCCCGGCTTTAGGCGATCATAAATCATCTTCAACAAGGCCGCACGGTCTTCAATCAAATGTACAATACTCAATGCCAGAATAACATCGTACATCTTCCCGGTGCGGGGATATGTTACCAGATCAGCAACCTCAAACGAGATGTTGTCATGCACACCTGGCTTCAGCTTTTGGCGTGCAATCTCAATCATAGCGTCGGAAATATCAACACCGTGAATATGCTTCACATATGGCGCGTGCAAGATCGCGGTAGAGCCAGTTCCGCACCCGACCTCTAAGACTTCACTCTCAGGCGTAAAATAATCACGCGTAATATCCAACTTAATCTCATAGGATTCTTGGTCAGCAATTGGTGACTTGGAATACTTTTCCGCAGCCTTATTCCAGAATTTTCTATTATTCGGCATGACAGCCTCCTTAATTTCCCGATCGTGACGGGGAATGCATGTGTGATCGTATTTCATGGCGTCGATTTAGTCATACCAATTTCAAATAGAAATTGCTCATTTATCAAATGGGGTTATACGAAAAACGATGAACTGGCAGGCTATATCATTCGACTGGAACCAAGTGCGGGCTTTCCTCGCGACGGCTGAAGAAGGCTCGCTTTCCGCCGCTGCGCGCGCGTTAGGTCAAACCCAACCCACGCTTAGTCGGCAGGTCGCGGCTCTTGAAGAAGACCTCGGCGTCTTGTTGTTTGAACGTGCTGGCCGCGCCATGGCGCTAACCGGAGCAGGCGTAGAATTGCTCGAACATGTTCGCATCATGGCTGACGCGGCGACTAAAATCTCACTCTCTGCCTCGGGCCAATCACAAGCCGTCGAAGGCCGTGTTGTCATTACCGCAACCGATTCAATGGCAACCTACCACTTGCCGAAAATTGTGCGAAAAATCCGCGAGACAGCGCCAAATATTCAGATTGAAATTACGACGTCCAATGAAGTGCGCGACCTCACAAGGCGGGAAGCCGACATCGCAATCCGTCACGGCCGACCAGATCAGCCGGACTTGATTGCGAAGCTCGTCGGCGAGATCACTTGGCACTTATACGCGTCGGAAGAGTACCTGAAAGACTGCCCACCAATAGAGACGCTAAGAGATGTTGAAAAACTTGATTTTATCGGTTTTGAATTTAACGAGCGACTGATTGACGAGTTTCGGCCTGCAGGCCTTAATCTTACACTCAAAAGCTTTGTGGCGAGTTCGTCCACGGGGACCGTGATGCGCGAACTGGTTAGAGCAGGCCTCGGCATTAGCTTCTTCACCCGCGATGTAGAAATTTGGGATCCCACAATAAAACCCATCCTGCCAGACCAACTATCATTTCCAATTCCGATTTGGCTTGCCACGCACCGAGAGTTGCATTCAAGTCGGCGCATTCGGATTGTGTACGACATTCTCGCCGAAGAACTTGCCAAGATGGCGCGCTCTATCGCGCGTTAATGGCGGGTGGGCCGTACCGCCCATCCAGCAGCCTCGGAAAAGGACGCAACCACATGCTCGCACCAATGTTGAAATGGGTTACAATCGCGTTGGTTCTGCTTGCGCTGTTTTCGGCGCTCACCGCGCTTTACATGTATTACACGCTAAATTTCGGGGCCTGCTCTACTGGCGGCGAAGGGTGCGAGATTAATATAGCGACCCTCTATGCAGCAGGGATCGGCATTGTCGGCTTTAGCACAAGCGCCCTTGCGGCTTTCATCACCGCAAAGCGCTTTCGCGACACCGAAGACTAGGCCAGCCGCGAAATTTCATCACGCAAGCGGCTATCTTTATCCGTCGTGATTTTCTCGAGCACTTTGACCCGGTCACGCAAGCGCAGCACTTCTTTTTCCAGGTCTTCCATGCGTAGCCGCGTTTCTTCGTCGGCTGCGCCGTTACCTTTAGTTTCGATCCAGGTTTTAACAACGCCGGCGCCAACTGCGATCAGCACGATCAAAACGACCATTGTGAAAGGGCTATCTATGTCCATCATGCTGGGAGGCTCCTGATCCTATAATTATCGTTATTCGATATATAGCATGACATGGCGCTAACACAAGACCAAAGGCGAAACTTATCGCCCTGTTGATCCAAAGCCACCTGTTCCGCGCTCAGTTTCATCAATGTTTTCAACCTCTTGCCACACGATGCGCGTTACAGGCGCAAGCACCATTTGGCCGATCCGCTCGCCGCGATTGATCGTAAATGGCTCAGCCCCATGATTGATCAGGATGACTTTCAACTCCCCCCGATAATCGCTGTCGATGGTTCCGGGTGAGTTTAGACACGTCAAACCATGCTTGGCGGCCAGACCAGAGCGCGGGCGCATCTGAATCTCAAACCCGTGCGGGATCGCAACCGACAGCCCGGTCGGAACCATTTCTCGTTGCCCGGGCTGCAAGATTATTGGCGCGCCCTCTGGAACTGCGGCACGAATATCCATGCCAGCTGCGCCAAGCGTCTCATATGCTGGCAAAACCAGCCCCTCAAAATGCGGCAAGGGCCGCACAGAAACAGTAATATCAGTCATAAATTGAAAGCGCCGGAGTCGGCCTGCAGAGTCAAGCCCGAAGACTATTCAGCCGCAACCTGAGACGCAGCATCGCCATCAAACTCGGCGGCAATACGAGCAACCAAGCGCGCCGCCACTTCAATTTTGTCCATACGCGGCCAACGGCTTTCAATGCCCTTGCGCGTCACAAGTGCAACTTCGTTATACGCCCCGCCCATAACGTCACCGCTCACATCATTCGCCACGATCCAGTCGCAACGCTTGCGCTTCAGCTTCGCAATGGCCAGCGCTTCAACCTCATGCGTTTCAGCGGCAAAGCCGATCACCAGTTCAGGGCGCATCTTCTTTTTACGAGATAACGTGGCCAGAATGTCCGGGTTTTCAGAAAGTTCTAAAGTGGGGTGCGGATCGCCGTCCCCTTCTTTTAACTTCATTTTCTTTGCAGCCGCCCGGCTTGGACGCCAATCAGCGACAGCCGCAACAGACACAAATATATCCGCGGGCAGCGCCGCTTCGCATGCCTCAAGCATCTGCCGCGCTGTTTCAATCGGCACAAACTCAACACCTTCAGGCGGCGCAAGCGAAACCGGGCCAGAAACGAGCGTCACTTTCGCGCCAGCTTTCGCCAGTGCGCCCGCAATCGCATAACCTTGCTTGCCGCTCGAATGGTTAGACAAAAACCGTACAGGATCCAAAGGCTCACGTGTCGGCCCTGCCGTGATCAAGGCATGACGGCCAGCAAGCGGCTTGCGCTCCAAACCATACAGAATAGCCGACCCGCCAAGCATGCTCTCAATCTGATCCGCAATCGCCAGTGGTTCAGGCAAACGCCCCGGTCCGAATTCACCGCACGCCATGGCGCCTTCATCAGGCTCCATAACGGTGACACCGTCTCCGCGCAGGGTCTCAACATTCCGCTGTGTCGCCGCATGGCCCCACATCCGTACATTCATCGCCGGCACCATCAAAACAGGTTTGTCAGTCGCCAGCAGTGTTGTTGATGCTAAATCATTCGCCAAACCGTTCGCGGCTTTGGCCATAAGGTCGGCCGTTGCAGGGCATACAACAACCAAGTCGGTCGACCGTGAAAGCTGGATATGGCCCATATCGGCCTCATCATCCAAATCAAACAGATCGGTGAAGCATTTTTCACCCGACAATGCTGAAACCGATAGCGGCGTAACAAACTCTTGTCCGCCTTTCGTGACAACGCACCGGGACTTGATTCCGCGCTTTGCCAGCGTCCGAATTAGCTCCAAAGACTTATAGGCCGCGATACCGCCGCCAATGATCAGAAGGATACTTTTGTCGCTCATACCGTGCCTGGGCCAAATCTACATTGCCAATAAGATACTCTTTTCGCACAAAACAATTGAGAAAACGACCATACAAATGCGAGAGATTTGATCTTTTACGCGGAAAGCCCCACAGCGGCGCTGCGTGGCTCTCCCCCCTTTGGAGGGGTTTTTCTCCGGTCTGGCTCTCTCTCAAGGGTGCGTTCAGGGAAGAGAGGGTAATGTGCGAACCAGACTGGAAACTTGTATTCTAGGATTATTCCGGCGCGATAAAGCTAACCTGAAGCCCTTTCTCGAATGACGCCTTGAGGGTCATATCGACCCCGCCGGTGGAGACTGAAACACCGTCTCCTTGTACACTTGCCAGAGCTGCTACTGAGAGGATTGCTGCGACGAGAAAACTTGTCGTCATTCCGCTTTTAATGGCCTTGCGTGTCATGGGATATTCCCCCTTAGTCCTTGCTTGCTTGTTGCTGTTTTAGTTTTTCTCGAGGTCCCGGAAGGCCTTCTTGAGCCGCCACTCTTCACTGGTGACATTGCGCTCGATATTGCGAAGGCGTTCTTCCAAATCCATGAATGTGTATTTCAGGCCAGATGCGGTAACTCGCGGGCGATCTGAAACATTGCGCCAGAATTGCTCTTCATCCGGGCGAAGGGTTTGACGACCAATCGGCTCTTTCGGCGTGATCATTGCCACAATGATGTAGGCAAAGATCGCGAGCGGTCCGGCGAAGAAAAAGATGCTTAGAACAAAAAGCAATCTAACAAGCGCTGGTTCCCATCCGAAGCGTTCAGCTGCCCCGCCGCAAACACCGAGCCAGACTTTATCAGTCCGAGAGCGGAAAAAGCGTTTTGGGTTGGGTGAACTGAACATTGGGTCCTCGTATCTGTCTTGGTTAATGTCGTCCCGTAATGGGCGCTTATGTCTGTGTCTGCGTCGTGTCATGGTCTAGTCCTCGAAACGGTCGCTTTTGAGAGGTCGGCGGCGGCGCGGGGCTGGGCCTTCTTCCTCGGTTTCTGCGTCGATTAACTCTTCAATGGTCTCTAGGCGGCGCTCTATTGAGCGGGCTGATCGCCAGAGATCTTCGAGCATTCTTTCATCGTCCGGCATCAGGGTTTTCTGTTTCCGCCACAGGGTGACGTAATGAAAAATCATACCAGGAAGGACGATGAAAATTGCACTAATCGCCACGATAGCAATGATGAATTCAGTGCCTTCCATTAGCTTGCTGCCTCACTTTTTGCCTTACGGCGGTCTTCAAGATGCAGGGCAATCAGGCCCGGTGCGGTGATAGCAGACATAAATCCTGCCAGAAAAAGGAATGGTACTAACATGATTAGTCTTCCTTCTTCTCAGTTGCTTTAGCAGCTTTTGATGCCGCTTTGGCAGAAGATTTAGCGCGGGCTTTCTTCATCGCTTCCAGTTCCAGCTCAATCGCATCATCTTGCTCAAGGGCTGCAAACTCGGCTTCAAGGCTCGGCTCTGAACCGCGGATCGTGTCAGCATAAGCTTCCAACTCATCAACCTTGCGCTCTACACCGGCATAACGGGCCAATGCGTCATCAACGCGGGTATCGTAAGTCTGTGTGCGAACCCGGATGCTTTGCTCTGCAGCTTCACGGCGCATCATCAGCGAACGGTGTTTCGCTTTAGCTTCGTCCAATTTCGCTTGCAGACGACCAAGGTCATCCTGACGCTTTTCAAATGCTTCTTCAGCAAGATCCATCGCTTCTTGACGACGAACAATTTCAACATCCGCCTTCTGCTTGGCGATCAGTGCGCCGCGAGCAAGGTCTTCACGACCCTTATCGATGGCGAGGCCAGCTTTGTTTTCCCAATCATCGCGGATATTTGTGTAATGGGCGACTTCGCGCTCCATTTCTTTCTTATCCGCCATTGCGCGGGCTGCTGCGGTGCGAACTTCAACCAGAGTGTCTTCCATTTCCTGAATCATCAGGCGGGCGATCTTTTCTGGGTTTTCTGCACCATCGAGCATCGCATTGATGTTCGAGTTAATAATGTCACTTAGTCGAGAGAACATTCCCATGATAATTTTCCTTGTATCTTTTGGGGTTCAAAGGGAGGGGGAGGAAACGCTTAATCTTCGTTGTCTGTTTTCAGATCTTAGAAGAAGAAGCCGCCGAGGAAGACACCGGCTACGAAAAACATCCAGGTCTCTGTAGAGCGCGTGGAGAGGTAGCGTCCGAAACGGCCACTCTCGCGGCGGGCTTCAGTATAGTGAGTGTCATGAGAACGGTCGGTCATTGTCTTTTTTGTCCTTCAGGCCAGCAACCCTAATTGGCGGCTGATGCCATATCTATTTCAAGGACCGTGCCAGTTTTTCGTTAAGGCAATAAATCATTGTTTTTATTGTATTTAATAAATTTTCAGCCTCGTGATGATCATACAATATGGTCATACTCACTAAATTAATTAGTTGTTTATACTAATAATATAGTTATTTTAACCTCATGATTGGCTCTCAAACCCCTCAACTCATCGGCGAAGCCCCTTCATGGCTCGCCGCGCAGGAACATGTCTCCCGCCTCGCGCCACTTGATCGCCCCTGCCTTGTTATCGGGGAACGCGGCACGGGTAAGGAACTCATCGGTGAGCGGATGCACTTTCTCTCGCGGCGCTGGGAAGGCCCTTATGTAAAGGTCAATTGCGCGGCCCTGTCTGAGGAATTGCTGGATAGTGAGCTATTCGGACACGAACGCGGCGCCTTTACCGGGGCAACGGAACGCCGCCTTGGTCGCTTTGAACTCGCAAATGGAGGCACACTCTTTCTGGACGAGATCGCCACGGCCAGCCAACGCGTTCAAGAGAAGCTTTTGCGTGTCGTTGAGTATGGGGAATTTCAACGTCTTGGTGGTGAGAAAGTCCTCTCTACCGATGTCCGCGTCGTGGCTGCCACGAATGTCGACTTGCCCAGCAAGGCCGCACGGGGCGAATTCCGCGCCGACTTGCTCGACCGGCTCGCCTTCGATGTCGTCACCCTCCCCCCACTTCGCGCAAGGCCGGGCGACATCTCTTTACTGGCAGATTTCTTTGCCCGTCGCATGGCACGCGAAATGGCAGAAGATTTCCCGGGCTTCGCTCCCTCCGCCATAACCGCGATGGAAAACCATAATTGGCCCGGCAATGTGCGTGAGCTTCGCAACTTCGCACAAAGGATAACCTATCGCGCGATATCAGAAGGCGGCGGCGAACCCGTCCGCTTTGACCCCAGCGCTATGGATCCCTTCGACTCCCCCTACAGACCCGGCGGCAATCTGAGTGAAACCCCAGACCAATCGGCTGCAATCAGGGCTGAACCCACCACCAATCTTCCCCGTCCGGACCCACTAATCCCGTTCGAAGACCAGGTTAGACTATTCGAAACAGAGCTTATCGACGCCGCACTATCCGCCTCAAACGGCCACCAAGGCAACGCCGCCAAATATATGGGGCTAAGTTATCATCAATTCAGAGGGCTCTTAAAAAAGCACGGCTACGGCAAGGGTGCAGGAAAGCTAAAAGACGAACAAAAACAACCCATTCGCGGCATGTAAACTAGATCAAGAAAAAAGGGCGACACCCGAAAGTGCCGCCCCAAGAGAGAGAGTTTCCGTCCCAGTCCCCAATTCTTAAATCAAATCACCCTCACCAGGGCTCGCCAACGTACCCGAAATTTCTTGGCCGTTGGACACAAAATCCCACTCAGCAGCGGTATTGAAATCAATTCGTTCATCAGCAACACCGTCACCATTACGATCTAGCTCAAGGAACGTCGCCCCACCGGACGCAGACGTGTAGCGAACTTCAAAACTCCCCCCCGCAGAAAACGCGGCTTCACCGATGAATGTATGATTTGCAATTGCGATAACTTCGCCGGTTTCATTGTTCGTCGTCAGGATCGTGAGCGCCGCCTTTGCGCACAAAGCGACGATCACAATATTTACATTCGATCACATCATCCTTGCCCATCTCATACCAAACAAGCGGATGCCCCAAAGCGCCGTTTCCGCCATCACAAGACACTTTATGGTCGTCAACAAAAACGGTTTCAGGCTGCTCGAAAGATGGCGTTTGGGACATGAGATTACACATTCAGCTTAAATGATTGGACCAAAGAACGGGTTCACTTTTGCTAGGCTGCAGCGGGCGTGTCGTCAATGCAACGAAGCCGGTAGAACGCAACAGTTTTTCATTCACCAGTGGCCATGCGAATTGACCACGCATAAGAAAGCAACCAAAAGAAGTGCAATGAAGTTCGGGGCGGTATTTATGCAGTTACGCTTTTTATTAGTAGCGATGTGCGTTTGGGCAACGAGTGGTTTAAACTCACACGCTGAGTTCCCACTCGCCTATATCGGCGATCCTGATGCAAGAGACTTAAGCCTATCTCCAGACGGGCAACAAATTGCGGTCTTAATGACGGATTTTGAGTTTGGCATCCGTCAACGTCGTGACTGGGATGTAATCGAATTTCGCTCGGCGCAAACCGGGAAAGTTACCTACAAACACGACCTTGAAGAGCGCGTGTACTATTGGGTCCTGTGGCCTTTCGATGATGTGTTACTCGCTCAAACACTCAAATACTCCTTCTCACGCGGCGATACTAAAACTCAGCTGGCCATAACGGCAATCAATCCGACCACCAGCGAGGAACTAGACCTCTATATCGGGCCGAAGGGGAGCTGGGACAAAGCCCGTGATGTCCCAAAAATATCTCGTATCTCTTTGGAGCGCCGTGAGATTGCAATCGAAATTGCGGGCAAAAGGGGGACCGAGCTTCGCGCAGTAAATGTAGATACTGGAGCCTCCCGTACGCTGGACCAGGGCAATCCCAACACAGTTCGCTGGGAACTGAACGGCGATCTAGAGCCTATCTTGCGTTTCGATCGCGGAAAACGCGACAATGAAGAACGCGTCTACTCAAAAGATTCCAATGGAAACTGGGTACTAATGCAAAGCTTCAATGTCTTCGAGAATAATTTCCGTCCTGCGGGCAATGTCAGTACCGACAACACGATGCTTGTTCTCCACAGGCCCGAAAACGCAGAACGAAGCGGGCTGTACGTCTATGATCTGAGTTCAAATGACTATGGCGACGTGGCTTTCGAGAATGATACTTTTGATCTGACCACTGTCAAACGAACCAAGTATGGCGGCAAGCTACTTTATGTTGGATGGTTTGCAGATCGGCTAGAGCGCGAATGGTTCGACGATGAAACAGAAGCGATTGCAACGATGCTTGAGAAAGCTCTTCAGCCTGATGATAGCTGGTCGATTTTGGAGACAAGCCAATCGAACAAACAATGGCTGCTATATGTTTCGAGCCCTCGCAGACCGGGCTCCTATATGCACTTCGATATGGAGACCAAGAAGCTTCGAACGATTGCTAAAACAAACCCTTCGCTCGACGAAGATGCGCTCGCACCGATTAAACGCATCGACTATGAAGCCGGGGACGGCTTGCAACTGTTCGGTTATTTCACAACCCTAACCGACAATCCCAGCGCCCCTCTCATCGTTATGCCTCACGGAGGTCCTGTCGCACGGGACTACGCTACCTATGACGGGTTCGCTCAATTTCTTGCCTCAAAGGGCTATCAAGTCTTTCAGCCTCAGTTTCGCGGCGGCGGTGGCTTAGGGCGTACATTCGAAGAATCTGGCTTCGGCGAATGGGGCAAACTCATGCAGACCGACATTGAGGATGGTGTCGCTAAACTCATCGAAGACGGCCTTCTCGCCGAAAATGCTTATCGCTCAATCATGGGGTTCTCTTACGGAGGGTATGCAACACTCGCAGGGGCGACCCTTACCCCGGACAAATACATGTGCGCGATCAGCATTAATGGAGTTGGCGATCTACCAATGATGCTTGCAAGCTATGATCGAAACGATCCACTCGATCGTGAAGCATATGACGTCTGGGTGAAACGAATAGGTGATCCAGAAACAGATATGGCGCGAATTAAATCAGTTTCGCCGCGCCACAATATCGATAAGCTGAAAGCACAGGTCCTCCTCATTCATGGCGATCAAGACGATATCGTCAATGTGCAACAGTCCAGAGCCATGTACGATACGATCCTAGCAGCCGACAAATACGCCATGTACAATGAGATCGAAGGCGCCGGACACCAGCTCTACAATCAGACCGATAGAACAGATGTTCTTGTATTAGTTGACCGCTTTCTACGTCGCTGCATGCCCGCAAAATAGATCAATCGTGTCTTGGCCCATTCAGTTATCGGCGAACCGTCTTATATAGCGGCAAAGACTGATTGGAGCCTTCATGTCCAAGACCGCCATACCTGATTATGCCATCGAAGCGATTGGCTTAGAAAAGACGTATCGCGCATCAGGTAAATTGCCTGAAATGAAGGCCCTGAAAGGCATCGACTTAAAGATCAAACGCGGCAGCATCTTTGGCCTTCTCGGCCCGAACGGTGCAGGTAAGTCGACCTTCATAAACATTCTTGCTGGCCTCGTCACCAAGACGGGGGGAACCGCGAAGATTTGGGGATTAGATATTGAAAAGCACCCCCGCTCGTCGCGCGCTGCGATCGGGGTCGTGAACCAAGAAATCACGATGGATCCGTTCTTTACACCAATACAGGCGCTAGAACTACAAGCAGGCTATTACGGCGTTCCAAAGAGCGAACGCCGCAGTATGGAAATCCTCACGGCGGTTGGACTTGATGACAAGAAGGACGCCTACGTTCGCCAACTTTCAGGTGGCATGAAACGGCGCTTGATGGTGGCCAAGGCCCTCGTCCACAATCCGCCAGTGCTTATCCTCGATGAGCCAACGGCAGGCGTAGACGTAGAACTGCGCCGCTCGCTTTGGGCCTATGTCCGGGAACTGCACGCAAACGGCACAACGATCATTCTCACCACCCACTATCTCGAAGAAGCAGAAGAGCTCTGTGATGAGATTGCGATCATTTCGCATGGCCAGGTTCTCGCACAAGAGCCAACTCCGCAACTTTTGGCGCGGTTAGATCAGCGCCTGCTGAAAATTACACCGCGCGAGGCGCTAACCAAAGTTCCAACCAGCCTCAGCAAGCTAGATGCATCCATCTCAGACGATGGAATACTGACCATCACGTTCAGAAACAGCGAGACAGGCATTGGCCGCCTACTTGAACAGGTCCGCGAAGCTGGCATTAGCATCGCAGACCTCTCAACCGAGCAGCCAAACCTAGAAGACGTCTTCGTCTCCATGACCACTGAAGCGGCTTAGTCTCCCTTTACCAGACGTAGCTCAATCATCTTCAACTCGCGTAAGACGGCGAGATGGTTCATCCGCATCCAGAACCACATCTTGATCAGACCCACGCCCAACATGGTGAAGCTCGCGAGCGCCAGCCACAGGATCATTTCGCGCGTCGTCTCGACATGAAATATGTTCCAGATGGACCAGACCGACAGGCCAAACATCGCAAACGACATGATGAAGGCATAAACTGTCCACCCGCCTAACGGGCCAGCAAACGTACTGCCCATCTGCTGAAACAACCCAGCATCAGGCTCAAGGTCTTTCAGAAACGCCTCGTCTTCAGCGCTCAGGCTAGCCTTTAAACGGTTTTCAAAACTAGACATCATATCTCTCCTTCCAGAGTTGATTTCAGGTGTTTGCGCGCATGAAATATGCGCGACTTCGCGGTGCCAACCGGAACGCCGGTGGCTGCGGCGACCTCAACCAAAGTCAGACCATCGCCGAAAAATAAGATTGCCGCCATACGGTGTTCTACGGACAGGAGGTCCAGCGCCTGGTCGATCGCAAAAGCAAGCTCGCCACGCGCCGACTCGGAGGGTTCCGGAACATCTTCAAGACTGCCAGTTCTGGCACGCTGACCTTGTTCCCGTCGAATGCGGTCAGCACACTTGCGATGCAAGATACCAAACGCCCAAGCCGGAAACTTGGCTGGTTCGGATAGTCTGCCCCAACCCTTGCATATACCCGCCCACGCCTCTTGGACGGCATCCTGAGCTTGGTCGCGATCTTGTAGCAATCGAAGCGCTGTCCGCATTAGCCGTGGATACCACCGCGCCGCCAGTCGTTCGCCAGCGCGTTGGTCACCAGCGCGAACCAGCGTGACGAGTAGTTCGTCATAAACTTGGGCTTCATCACGCTGCGCCATAAACCAACCTGCTCCATCTGCATTCAAATAGATAGTCGCTGCAGAGGGCGAAAAGGTTCAACAGCCTTTGAACTTATTCCAGCGAACCATACTCAACCCGTTCGAGGAATAGGCCATCCGGCGGCGCCACAGGGCCGCAATCTTCGCGTTTGCGAGCTTCGAGAATCTGTCTGATCCAGTCCTCGCCGCGCGCGCCTCTGCCGACTTCCACTAAGCTACCCACCATGGATCGAACTTGTTTGTGCAGAAAACTGCGCGCCTCAACCGTGACCTCAAGGCCATCGCCGTAGCGCGCCACATTGATCTTTTTCAAAGTCTTCACGGGCGTCTTGGCCTGACACTCCGTATCCCGGAACGTTGAGAAATCATGCTGGCCGACAAGCGCTTGCGCAGCGCGGTCCATAGCAGATGCATCGAGTGGCACGGGGACGCGCAAAGCAACGCCGCGATCAAACGTCAAACCAGCGCGGCGATTGATGATCACATAACGGTAGGCCCGGTGCGTCGCGTTGAACCGCGCATGCCAGTCCGGCTCCACTTCCTCAGCCGCCAATACTTGGACAGGATGCGGCCTGATGTGAAAGTTCAACGCGTCAGGGATTTTGCGGATCGGCCGCGGTGTTTGCAAATCAAAGTGCGCCACCTGCCCGGTCGCGTGTACACCGCGATCTGTCCGCCCTGCGCCCATTACTGTCACAGGCGCGCCGTCCAGTTTGCTTGCCGCCTCTTCCAAAGCTTGCTGCACGCTGGGAAAATTATCCTGACGCTGCCATCCATAGAAAGGTCGGCCGTCATATTCGATCGTGACCTTATAACGCTGCATTAGGTAAACCGCGCGCCACTAGGAACCGGCAGCCCTCGCAAGAGCGTTTCTGCATCCATCGCTTTCGACCCCGGCTTCTGGGCCCGCAACAGGCGCACCGCTTTGCCGTCACCGCATTGCACAAGCAGCTCATCATCCAACACCGCGCCAGCGGCCTTGCCCTCTGCGCCGCCGTCAACCCGGCTAAGCAAAGCCTTCATCCGCAACGGCTGAGGCTCGTCATCTGGTTGATAGAAAAACCAAGCACCCGGAAAAGGCGATAGACCACGTATCTGGCAATCGACTTCAGCCGCAGGCCTAGACCAGTCAATACGCTGATCCTCAGATGTTACTTTGTGAGCGTAGATGACACCATCCTCGATTTGAGGCTCTGGTATGATCGATCCATCTGCCAGTCCAGCAAGCGCCTTCACCGCCAGATCGGCGGCAAGTCCTGCAAGCCGGTCGTGGACACTGCCCGTCGTGTCGGTCGCCATAATCGGCGTTTTTTCTGTCGCCAGTACGGGTCCGGTATCCAAACCAGCTTCCATCATCATTGCTTGAACGCCTGTCTCCTCATCACCAGCGATGATCGCACGGTGGATCGGAGCGGCACCTCGCCAACGCGGCAATAATGAAGCATGCATATTCATGCAGCCTAGGCGCGGCGCATCCAAAACCTGTTGAGGTAAGATCAACCCATAAGCCACCACCACAGCAGCATCCAACTCAAGCGCCGCGAACGCGGCCTGCTCTGGCTCTTTTTTAAGAGACTTAGGCGTGCGCACTTCAATACCGTGATCCTCTGCCCATTTATGCACGGGCGTAGGTCGCAGCTTCTTTCCACGTCCCGCAGGGCGCGGCGGTTGGCTATAAACACAGACGACGTCATGCCCAGCGTCAACTAATGCGGCTAGAACAGGTACAGAAAAGTCTGGGCTACCCATGAAGGCAATGCGAAGTGTTTTACTCATGATGGCCACCTATCGCGTGTTGCAGGCGGGATAAAGAGAGGGGCTGGCTTAAGCGTTCTCTTTGGCTTTAAGGCGCTGTGCTTTTTTCACCTTGGCCACGGCCCTCTCGCGCTTCAAACGCGATAGATAATCGATGAACAAAGTTCCCTCGAGGTGATCCATCTCATGCTGAATACACACAGCAAAAAGATCGGTTGCGACCTCTTCAACTTCGTTTCCATCATAATCGAGATACTTGATGCGACACTCGGTCGGTCGCTCAACTTCCTCGAATACGTCCGGAACCGACAAACAGCCTTCTTCATAAGGCGCTTTATCTTCGGTCAGCGGCAGAATTTTGGGATTAACGAAGTAACGCGGAAGCGGCTCTTCATCCTCGCGGGCGAGGTCCATGACGATAATCCGCAAAGGAATGCCAACTTGTATCGCTGCCAAGCCAATGCCCGGCGCGTCATACATCGTCTCCAACATGTCATCCATCAGAGCACGGTGCTCGTCAGTGACGCCACCTTCAACAGGTTTAGACACCTCTTTAAGGCGCGGATCTGGGACGGTTAGGATTTCTCGAATAGCCATAAGCCTCAAGTATGAACCAAGAGGCACGACGTCAATATGGATGCAGCGATAGAATGTTTCTATGCAGATCGGCCTATCTACTCAGCCAAGTCCAGTTCAAGTGTTTTAGGGCCAGCATCCGCACTCACCTCAATACGCTTAGGCTCAGGCATCACTTTATCTGGCGGCGCAATAGATAATTGCTCAAACTTCTTCATGGTCGGAAGTACGCGTTTATCCAGCGAGCTGTTCATCTTATTATAATTATCAACCGCGCCATTGAGCGATTTTCCCAGCTTCTCAATATGTCCCGCAAGTATGGCAATGCGCTCATAAAGTTGCTCACCAAGCTTCGCGGCTTCGCGGGCATTCTCTGTCATTTTCTCCTGCCGCCAGACATAAGATACGGTCTTAGCCAAACCAATCAAAGTCGACGGCGTCGTGACAATTACGTTCTTCGAATAAGCGCGCTCCAAAAGGTCGGGGGCATATTCAAGCGCCGCTGCGAAAAAGTTTTCGCCCGGAATGAACATCGCAACAAAATCTACGCGTTCATCAAGATTAGCCTGATAACGCTTTGAAGCCAATGTATCGATGTGACGCTGAACACTGGTCGCATGACTTTTTAGATGAAGGTTGCGCTGCGTTGGGTCTGACGCAGATGCAGCGGCCATATAGGCCTCAAGTGACACTTTTGAATCGACAACAATCTGCCGCCCACCGGGCAGCTTAATCACAGCATCCGGACGCTGACGCCCATCCTCAGTTTGGTCATTCACTTGCTCGTTAAAATCACAATGCGCAGAAAGCCCAGCTTGCTCCATAACGTTGCGAAGCGTCATCTCTCCCCAACGGCCACCGCCTTTTGGAGCAGTAAGAGCATTCACCAGCTTACCAGTCTCAGCCGTATTGCGATGCAGGCTTTCACCAATCGCTTTAACTTGCTCCTGAATAACAGATTTGTCTTCGGTGCGTACTTTTTCGATCGCTTCAACGCGCTTCTTGAAAGCGTCAAAATTCTCACCGATAGGCTGCATCAACTCTTTCAATTCACCTTTGGCACCTTCACGATGTTTCTTGAAAGTCTCATCGGCCATCTCAACAAACTGGGCTTGCGCTTGCTTCATCACCTGCTGCGCAAGCGTATTGAAATCTTCGCGCTGCTTATCGGTTTGCCCGCGTAATTGCGCCAGCTCAACACGCGCCGCCTCAACGTCCAGTCTATTCGCCTCAAGCTTCTCGCGCGTGGACTGCAACTCCATAGCTGTATCGCTAAGGTCGTCTTGCTCGCGTTCTAGGGCTTCATTCACTTTGGTACGCTCACCGTGCAGCCAAAAGCAGACGCCTCCCGCCAGTAACAAGAGCGCAATTACAATTAGATGAATGGCGTCGAGACCAACGCTACCAATTTGAACGAGTGTTTCCATAGACATGCACCTGACACGATTCTAACTAGAACGTATCAGGAACAATCTTGTTTGCCAACTTAAACGTTGAAGCGGAAATGCATCACGTCGCCATCTTTCACGACATAGTCTTTGCCTTCGGCGCGCATCTTACCGGTTTCTTTGGCTTTGGCTTCGCCGCCGCAAGCGATGAAATCATCATACGCGATGGTTTCAGCGCGAATAAAACCTTTCTCAAAGTCACCATGAATAACGCCAGCCGCCTGAGGTGCGGTGAAGCCTTCTGGGATGGTCCAAGCACGTGCTTCTTTCGGACCGACCGTGAAATAGGTTTGCAAATCAAGCAGCTTGTAACCTGAATGGATCAAGCGATTCAGGCCCGGCTCTTCAAGTCCTAGTGTTTCAAGGAACTCAGCACGTTCCTCATTCTCTAGCTGGGAAATCTCTGCCTCAATCTGCGCCGAAATAATCACTGCCTGCGAGCCTTCTTCGGCCGCATAATCCAGCACACGCTGAGAATAATCATTACCCTCCGCCGCGCTGTCTTCGTCCACATTGGCGACGTACAAGACAGGCTTAGACGTCAATAATTGAAGCATCGTCCAGGCTTTTTGATCGTCCTCATCAATTTTCGCGCGGCGCGCCGGTCGGCCCTCATTCAGCTCAGTCAAAGCAAGATCAATCAGGGCGACCTGCGCCTTGGCTTCTTTGTCACCTGAATTGGCTTTCTTCACGACGCCCGCTTTGCGCTTCTCTAGGCTTTCAAGATCGGCAAGCATTAGCTCTGTCTCGACGATCGAGAGGTCCGCTAGTGGATCAATCTTGCCAGAAACATGCGTGATATCTTCATCTTCGAAACAGCGAAGCACATAGATAATTGCGTCGGTTTCGCGAATGTTGGCGAGGAACTGATTGCCCAACCCTTCGCCTTTCGAAGCGCCCTCAACCAAACCTGCAATATCTACGAAATTCATCCGCGCCGGAATAATCTCTTTGGACTCTGCAATCGCGGCCAATTTATCTAACCGGTATTCAGGAACCGCAACTTCACCGACATTCGGTTCAATCGTGCAAAACGGATAGTTCGCCGCTTGCGCCGCCGCTGTTTGCGTCAATGCATTAAACAAAGTGGACTTGCCGACATTCGGCAATCCAACGATCCCACATTTAAAGCCCATATTGAAGCCTCCGAATAAGTTCTTGGGCGCGGATTAGCGCATTTTCACGTTATGAACAGGCTCTTTTATCGCCTGCAATGCCAAACCAGCATTCCAGGGTCTGAACACCTGATCTTACTTAGCTTGCTTCGGATCACTCTTTGGCGCGGGGGCCAGACGCATAACCTCGGTCTGATAGCGCTCATCATTCTCTGTGATCAGTAACAGTAATGCCCGCGAGCAAGCCTCTAGCAAAGGCTTTTGCCATGCCTCATCGGCCTTCGAAAAATCTGACAGCACATAAGGCATGACCCGCGATTTATCGCCGGGATGCCCCACGCCCATTCGGATCCGCCGAACGTCAGCGCCGACATGCGCGATCATCGAGCGCACACCATTATTGCCCGAATGTCCGCCGCCGCGCTTCACGCGCAACCGCCCTGGCGCCAGATCAATCTCGTCATGAAAAACCGTGACCGCTTCGGGGGCCAACTTATAGAACTTGATCGCCGCTTGCGCAGCCCTGCCCGTTTCATTGTAAAACGTATCAGGCTTCATCAGCAGCACTTTCTCGCCGCCAATCGTCCCTTCACAAATCACGCTCTGAAACTTCGCACGCCACGGGCCAAAGCTGTGGTCCGAGGCAATCGTATCCATCACCATGAACCCGATATTGTGGCGGTTCCCGGCATATTTTGCGCCCGGATTCCCCTGCCCAATCAGTATATGCATGATGGCCTCACTTGCTTGATCTGCTGAATCAATAATGGCGGGGCGGCCGAACAGCCACCCCGCCACCAGATTAATCAGCGATTTGATCACTCAGCGTCGTCGTTAGACTGGTTGATAGCTTCAACCTCACCAGCTTCTGGTGCGCCTTCGTCTTCCTCAGTGTCAGCGGCGATACCGCGACCAACGATGGATGCGATTGTGAAGTCGCGATCTGTAATTGTTGGCTCAGCACCATCTGGAAGTTTGATGTTCGAGATCTTGACGTTATCGCCAATGTCTAGACCAGTAAGGTCAGCGTCAAGTGAATCAGGAATGCTGTCTGCGCGAACGTTAAGCTCGACCGCGTGACGTACAACGTTAAGAGCAGCGCCCTTTTTGATGCCCGGCGACTCTTCTTCGTTCAGGAAGTTCACGGTGACTTCAACCGTAATGATCTGATCTTTCTTAACGCGGAACAGGTCAACGTGCTCTGGCTGGTCAGTCACCGGGTGCAACTGGATTGCTTGCGGAATAACCAACTGCTTCTTGCCATCGTGAACAAGCTGCGCGGTTGAAGACAGGAACTGACCTGTGTTGATCGCTTTGATCACTTCGTTCTTCTTCAGGCTGATCGCAACCGGATCATCGCCGCCACCGTAAAGTACGCCTGGTACCATACCGTTACGACGAGCTTCACGAGCGCCGCCTTTGCCGATGCGCTCACGCACTTCAACGTTAAATGTAATCTGTTTAGACATTGGTCTTTTCCTTTCGTCCTGAAGTCCGCCAGTTCTCTCTGGTGACTACCTGACAGGCACGGCCTAGCGCCGTCCTTTCAATAAGCGGTCGCCATTACCTTAAAGGCCCGTAAGAGGCAACTGGGACTCTGTACTGAACTTGACTCTTGGGCATTTACAGTCGTAACTTTACATATGTAGCGCTACAGAGGCAGATCATGGCCAATCCAAACCCATCAGAACTCGTTATCCTGAAATACCTTTGGGGCAGCGGCGCAAAGACCGCCCGCCAATTACATGAAGCCGTCGGCCCCTCGCAAGACTGGCAATTATCAACGACCCGAACCGTCCTCGGACGTATGGAAGCCAAAGGCTGGGTCAAGCGCAATGGCGAGATGGATCCAGTAACGTTTGAGCCTCTTCTGGACCGCGTTGAAACACTTGGCAGCCTTGTTCGCCACCTTGCTCGCAAAGTTCTGGATATGGATGGCCCCATACCCGCTGCGATGTTTGCCGAAAGCCCGCACCTCTCCGATGGAGAGCTTGATGAGCTCGATTCAATCATCAATGCCGCCGAAGCGCGCGAACAAGGGGAATAATCATGAGCGCTGTCTGGTTCATCGGATTTTCGTTAGTGTGGACCGGATTGCTCGCGGGCGGTGCTCACCTTTTAAGTCGTGAGCCAGTACCTGCTCGCTTTGCGCATACAATTTGGCGCGGTGCCGCCTTTCTATCCGTCGTCCCTTGGGTGTTTGCCGGGCTTTACGCACTTCTACCCGATCCAGACGCGACCCCAATTCCAGACCTCCCTTATGTCAGCGGCGCAGCAGACGCATTTGGCAATAACGCCGCCATGCAAGCTGCTGCAGAGACAGTATCGCTCCCAATCGTCGGATGGATTCTCGGCGGTCTTCTCCTGACAGGTTGGCTCTTCAGACTAGGCATGAATGCCCTCTGCCAGCTCCGCCTACAGCGTATAAAGGCCAACGCCGTGGAAAACACGTCACTCAGTGCGCAGAGATGGGCTGATACCCTAAATCTTAACTCCACACCTCAGATTGCGACAATCCCAAATGGGTCACCTTTCCTTGCCGGGATCCAGCGACGTACAATCTACTTGCCCGAGACTGTTACCAGTCAGGCCGACGCAGATATTATTCTCGCCCATGAATGCACCCACGTTGCACGCGGCGACCTTGTCACCCGCCCTATTGAACGCTTCATTGCAGATATATTCTGGTTCTCACCGTTCGCATGGATGATGCGGCGACAACTTGATTATTGGCGTGAAGCCGCCTGTGACGAGCAAACCGCCAGCCTAACAGGTGACAGCGTTGCTTATGCACGCGCGCTCGCAAATACGGCGCGCGCAACACGGCCAATTCCGTTCAAGCCTCTTCCGGTGGCTGCGTTCATTCTACCGAGGCAAGAGACCCTCAAGAAACGCCTCACACAGCTCTTAGAGCATGATGCGCAGAAACCACGGCGCAGCATGGCTATAATGGCCTTGGTCGCGGGCCTCTTGCTCGCCCCACTTTCACTCGCCCAAACATCGTCTTTAACCGGCAGCAGTATTTTCACGCATGCCGTCTTTGTCGATGCTAAAGTCTGGGTTTCAGCCCCATTCGGCGACAGTTACGACAAAAAGGCTGACAATAAATGGTGGCACGCGGGCGTTGATATTGCGGCGGCGAAGTTCACTCCCGTCTATTCACCAGCCGACGCCAAAGTCCTGATGGCGAAGAAGAAAGATGAGTATGGCTACACTGTCGACATTCTGCTCGAAGATGGCCGTAAAATGCGCTTCTCACAGCTAGAAAAATACACCGTCAAAAAAGGCGATGTAATCAAAGCAGGCACAATTATCGGCAAAGTCGGTGCATCAGGCAAAAGTAAAATGCGACCTCACTTGCATCTAGAAGTCTACAAAGACGGCGAGCACGTGAACCCAACAAAAGTCAAAGGCCTGACGCTCTTCGAAGAGTGTTGTAACGAGGACTGATAAATAAACCTCTTAACAAATACCTTCAATCTTTAGTTAAATAACTATAATTGTACTGCTCCGATAGTTTGTGCTTCCTCTTACCCAAACGGGAGAAACTCAAATGAAATTTTCATCAACACGTGTATTAGTTCTCTTGCCTCTTCTTGCAGCCGCACCATTTGCTGGAGCTCAAGAGCCAACGAAGATTTTAGACGTCGAATTCAATCATCCAATACTAAGCGAAGCTGAACTCGGTTCAAAATTTGGGATGCGGCGTGACTCGATTAGTCAAACGCCAACGTGGCATGCCGGTGTCGATCTGGAAACTGAGCTCTCATCGCCAGTGTACGCGCCGGCCGACGGAACAATCACATTCGCCGGCACAAAACCTGGTTATGGAAACACGATTGATCTCAAGATTAGCGATGACTGGGTGGTTCGTTTTGCACACCTTCAGGATATCAACGCTGAACCGGGACAAATCCTTGCCGGGGGAACAAAACTTGGGACCGCAGGCGGAATAGAAAAAGCTAGCGAACCTCACATCCATGTCGAGATGCTAAATGATGGGAAGCAATACGACCCGACTATTTTCAGCGATCTGCAATTGTTTGCGGCACCACCAAAAAGCGAAAACTAATCGAACAGTTTCGACACGCTTTCATTGTTCGCAATCCGCCGGATCGCTTCGCCCAGAAGCGGTGCAACAGATAGAACGCGCAGTTTCTTAGACTTCAGGTCGGCATCTGTCGGCCTGATCGTATTACAGATGACAAGCTCATCCATGACTGAGTCTTCGACCCGCTTCACCGCATTATTCGATAGAACGCCATGCGTAATATAGGCGCTAACCGCCGTTGCGCCCTGCTCTTTCAAAGCTGCAGCCGCATTACACAACGTGCCGCCCGAGTCGCAAATATCATCGACGAGGATACAGTTTCGGCCATCAACATCGCCGATAATGTTCATCACTACAGACTTACCCGCCTCAGGCCGTCGCTTGTCGACGATCGCCAGATCCGCGCCAATCCGTTTCGCAAAAGAACGTGCTCGGACCACGCCGCCCGTATCAGGCGAAACCACCATCAGCTTCTCTTTGCCCATGCGGCGCTGGATATCATCAACCATGACAGGCAACGCAACCATATTGTCGGTCGGGATATCGAAGAAACCCTGAATCTGCCCGGCATGAAGGTCCATCGTCAAAACGCGGTCCGCGCCAGCTGAGGAAATCAAGTTCGCAACCAGCTTCGCTGAAATCGGCGTACGACCATCAGTCTTACGGTCCTGACGGGCATAGCCGTAATAAGGAATGACCGCTGTAATACGCTGCGCAGACGCCCTACGAAGCGCATCAATACAGATCAATAATTCCATCAAATTATCGTTGGCGGGCTTCGATGTTGATTGAATGATAAAAACATCTTCGCCGCGAACATTCTCGTTAATGCGAACGAAAATCTCATTGTCTGCGAAGTTCTTCACCTCAGCATCCGTCAGGGGACAATCGAGATGATCGGCAATGGCTTCCGCCAATGGTCGATTCGCATTGCAGGAAATCAGTTTCATGGGAGTGCCGCCTATGCCCGTTCGCCTGTCTTTGGCTTAAAGACCAATGTCCGCCGAGTCGCAAGGTGACTCTGCGCCTTGGCGGTAGTTTTCCGCACGCGTGTTAAGCCGTGGCCTTTAAGACACGCCCGGCAACAGCATCCAGTTTCGCTAAAACTTCAGGATCACGTGCGTCCGGCGCTGTGATCAGCGCATAATCCAGGCAAGTATCAATGCCTTGTGGCGACGGCGTTCTAGGCACGCCTTGCAAAGCCGCAGCAAGTTTACCGACCGTCGATTTTGCCTTCGCCGTATTGATCGCCATCACTTCCAGTACGTCAGCGACCGTCACGCCCTCTTCCTCAACGCGCCAACAATCATAATCGGTGACCATCGCGATGGTCGCGTAGGGCAGCTCTGCCTCACGCGCCAGCTTCGCTTCAGGCATATTCGTCATACCAATAACGTCGCAGCCCCACTGGCGGTACATATGGCTCTCAGCCCGCGTCGAAAACTGCGGCCCTTCCATCGCAAGGTAAGTCCCGCCGCGATGCACATTCGCGCCAGCAGCCCCCGCTGCGTCACCTGCCAATGCGGATAAGCGACGACACACCGGGTCAGCCGTTGAAACGTGCGCCACCATTCCCGGGCCAAAGAACGACTTCTCACGCGCAAAAGTCCGGTCAATGAACTGATCAACCATCACAAAGTCACCCGGCGCCATCTGCTCACGCAAAGACCCACAGGCGGAAATTGATAGAATATCAGTACACCCAAGCCGCTTCAGTGCATCAATGTTCGCGCGATACGGAACGGTTGTCGGCGTTAGGCGATGTCCCTTGCCGTGACGCGGCAGGAAGACAAACTCTACATCACCAACATGTCCTTTGACGAGCGCGTCTGACGGCGCACCCCAAGGCGTTTCAACGCGAACCTCTTCAGCGCCTTCAAGCCCATCAATTTCATAGAGGCCCGATCCACCAATAACGCCAATCACCCATTTAGACATAACTTCAACTCCAGATACGAAAACCCCGCCCTTGGATCAGTTCAAACTGGGCCAGAGCGGGGCTATCAATTCAAATGAATGCTAGAGCCTAGTGCTTAACATTCCGCCAAATGCGCTTGTATGAGAACCAAAGCAGGATCGTCAGCAGCAGCAAATAAATCAATACAGGTAGGGCCAAAGATTTACGCTGTCCTTGCTTTGGATCACCGGCCCAATGCAAGAATTGCGCAACATCATAAGCCATCTGCTCAGTTGTTGCTTCGGTACCGTCCATATACTCAACGCGGCCTTCTGGAAGCTGCGGTGCCATGGCCAAGAAGCCGCCATAAGGCTTGTGACGTGGATCACCAGCCCATTGAGCGGTGACATCACCCGGCATGTACGGGTTGTAGTACTGCCCGGTCGGCTGAAGAAGTGTGCCAACAACTTCACCCTTGTCGAACTCAATATAATTGATGTTCAGGCCGTCATCGCCCTTTTTAGACTTAATCTTTTCAGCATCGGGATATCCGCTGAGTAGTGAATAAACATAGCTCGCGCCTTGGCCCTCGGCCCCGTGCCCACGCGCTTTCGTGATCACTGAAAGGTCTGGTGGCAAAGCGCCGCCATTCGCTGCGCGCGCAGCCTGATCATTCGGATACGGCGACCGGAAACGATCTGACGGACGCGCTGGACGATAAAACGGATCACCGCTTTCATCCGGTTCAAGAGCCAGGATTTCATCCTCAGCCGCAATCGCCTTTACGAGTGGGTTATCGTTCGCGTTCGGGTACGCGTCATCATAAAATGGACCACCCTTCTCACCCAAATTCCGGTAAGATAGAAGCTTTAAGCCATGGCAAGACGCGCAAACTTCTTTGTAGACTTGGAAGCCGCGCTGAGCGCTTTCTTTATCGATCTGGCCAGCAGGAACCTTTGCAAACGACCAACCACCCTCAGGGGCCTCAGCGTGCTTTGAACCGCCCGCAGCATGAGCCGATAGACCGAGGGCCATAGCGCCTAGACCTACGAGAAGAGTACGGAAAATAGTCATGTCCGTTAGTCCCTATTCGGCTGGTACAGCTGCTGGAGCGTGATCGCCCAGAACTGACTTGTGGATTGAATCAGGTTCGCCTTTTGGCTTCTCACGCAGACCTAAGATCGGAAGGATCAACAGGAAGTACGCGAAATAGTAAGCCGTGAGAATTTGCGACAAGATTTTGAAAGTGAAAGCAGGCGCCTTTTTGACCGCCATAGATGCTGTTGCACCCGCGGCTTGTTGCTCATCACGGAACTCTGCAGCCGCTTCATACTCATCAAAAGTACGCGTGCCTTCTAGGCCAGCCGTATCGATGTATGAAACGATCAACTTGTCTTCACCCATCGCGATTAGCGGATCATCTGGGTTTGACGCACCGCACCAGCCAAGAAGCAGGCAAGAGATAACAAAGCCAAAGAAGAATTGCTTCGCAACAGGACGATAGCGCATAGACTTCGTTTTAGCCGTATCAAGCCAAGGCAGAACGAAGAGAACCGCAATTGAACCGAACATGAAGAGGACACCAAGCAACTTCGCATCGATTGGACCAAGGTCAAACGTAATCGCACGCAGGATCGCATAGAATGGCAGCAGGTACCATTCAGGCACAATCTGAGCCGGCGTTACCAGCGGGTTCGCTTCGATAAAGTTATCAGCATGACCCAGCACGTTTGGCGCATAGAACACAAACACCGCGAAAATCATCAGGAAGACGACAATCGCGAAACCATCCTTCACCGTGTAGTACGGATGGAATGGAATAGTGTCCTTCTTAACGTCCTGAACTTCAACGCCAGTAGGGTTGTTGTTTCCAGGAACATGCAGCGCCCAGATGTGAAGGATAACGACACCCGCAATCATAAACGGCAACAGGTAGTGCAGTGAGAAGAAGCGGTTCAGCGTTTGATTACCCACGGAAGGTCCGCCCATCAACCAGCTCTGAATACCCTCACCAACAAGTGGGATCGCGCCGAACAGGTTGATAATCACGTTAGCGCCGTGAAGGGACATCTGGCCCCATGGCAACATATAGCCAAGGAAAGCTGTCGCCATCATCAGAAGGAAGATGACGCATCCAAGGATCCACAGAACTTCACGCGGGGCCTTATATGACCCGTAATAGAGCCCGCGGAACATGTGCACATAGACCGCAAGGAAAAACATTGACGCGCCGACCATGTGTATATTTCGGACTAACCAACCAAATGGCACATCACGCATAATCCGCTCAACTGAGCCGAAAGCCTCACTCACAGAAGCCGTATAGTGCATGGCCAAAACCACGCCTGTAATGATCTGAATAGCCAGACAGATGGCGAGAATGCCGCCAAATGTGTACCAATAGTTCAAGTTCTTTGGAGTTGGAAAATCAACAAAGCTGTCATGCGCCAGCCGAATAATCGGGAGGCGGCTATCTAGCCATTTCGTAAAGCCTGAAGCCGGCTTGTAGGTGGACTCGTGTCCGCTCATCGGTCTCTGTCCTTCCTTAGAGTGAAATTTTGACGACTGTCGGCGTCACGTATTCGTATTCGGGAACTGGCAAGTTCTTAGGCGCAGGGCCTTTGCGAATTCGGCCAGATGTATCGTAATGTGAGCCGTGGCATGGGCAGTACCAACCGCCATAGTCGCCAACCGCGCCCTGTGCTGGACCAACTGGAACGCAACCAAGGTGGGTACACGCGCCAGACGTCACCAGAATAGCTGGGTTCAATGTCCCATCTGGCAGCGGCTCTAAGCGGTCTTCATCCGTTTCCGGATCAGGCAGCTTCGACATAACAACACTCGCTGCCGCAGAAATCTCTGCCACGGTACGGTGGCGCAGGAAGAATGGCTTACCGCCAATCAACACGCGAATCTCTCCGCCAAGTGGGATTTTTGAGATATCAACTTCGAGGCTGGACGCCGCTTTGGTGTCCCCAGCAGCATTCATTTGGTCCACAAGTGGATAAGCCACAAGACCAGCGCCTGCTACAGCAGCAGCACCAGCGGCAATGTGGATAAAATCCCGGCGCTCTTCATCGACCGCTTCGTGGGCCGTTGTATTGGAATCGCTCACGTCATCTATTCCTTCGGCAAGACTATTCAGCCTAGATACACAGTTATGGGGAATGCATCATTGCGGCGCAGCGCCGCAAGGGACTCCCCTTCATCATCGCCGCCTAACGTGCCTTGGGGCCTATTTCAAGTTCCAAGGCTGCGATGAGATTGGGACGAAAGGTCACGACTCCGCTGCTGCGGCAGACAGATCATCGGCATAACGCCGCCATCCATCAACTGATGCCGTGGTCCAGCCTTGGCGAACTTGCCCCAAGCTGGCCGTTTGGACGGCGCGCGGGTTGTCAAAAAAGTTTAAACAGGCAGGATCATAAGGAAGTCCGGCAAAGTTCAGAATATTCTGCACCTGCGCTTCGGGTTCTGAAACAAGCGCTTCGTAATCAACCTTCATCAGGCGCGGACCTAGAACGCTTTGCCAGTGCTCACAAAGCGAATCATGCGCGCGCAGAAATGCAAATGCATCCGATAGATTCGCCGACCAAGCCTGCCCCCTAGCAAAGTATGCTTTGAACGCCGATAGCGCCGCAGCTTCGTTCCTGCGTTTGACCCAGATAAATTTGGCATCCGGCATCGCCCGCGCCAGCACACCAGCAAACAAGTGAAGCGTCGCGGCTTTATCAGTCACAAATTGCGCCGAACTCACGCGCGCAGACACCAGCGCTTTATAAATCTGACCTATCTGCTGCCAAGGCGGCGGCGATATGGCTTCGAAGTCGGCCATTGAAGTGGGTGACATGTGCCGCACCGGCCACGTCGCCACGCGGCTAATCAAGCTCTCACCCAAGCCTTCAACCATTGGATGTGCGCTAATCACTTGCTCCAATAGCGTTGTGCCTGTGCGGGGCGCGCCCATAATAAAGATCGGCTTTGGCCCAGCAGCATTCATTTGAGGCGTGATCGGCAAAGGCTCCGAAAAGTGTTGCTTCAGATACGCCATAAATTCGAGCATGCGCGGCTCAAACTTCATGGTGAGACTGACCAATCGGTTGCCCTCTTTCCAAGACTTCATTGCGCGCTCAGCCTGACCTAGATCATCATAAGCCTTTCCAAGCGCAAAAAAGATCGCTGCGTTCTTCGGGCCCGAAGCCGCTTCCGCAAGTTGCTCCATTGCCGCCACATCGTCTGGACGTTCCGCAAAATTCAGAAACGCACCAAGCTGCACCCAAGCTTCAGCGAAATCAGGTTGCAGCGAAAGACAGCGCCGCAGCTCTGCCTCTGCCGCTTCAAACTTACCCGCCTGCGAAAGCTTCGTGCCGTAATGACAAGACAGGCCCGCATGATCCGGAAACCGAACTGTTGCTTGTTTCGCAACCATCAGCGCTTCAGCGGTGTCGCCAATCCGTGCCAAACTTTCAGATAGTGAAACCGCCGCATCCGGCCGGCCATCCAGCTCAACAAAGGCTTGACGTGCGCCCCATTGGACTGCGTCTTCGTCGCCAAGGCTCTGCGCGATGGCCAAAACTCTAATCCATCCATCGCCCAAAGCAGGGCCTTGTTGTATCAAATTTCGAAGCGCGCCAACCGCCTCAGCTTCGCGGCCTTCAGTGATCATCCGCTGAATAGGCGCGACAGATTGGTCCATAAGGGATTGCACGTGTATCGTCTCCTGACACTATCGCTTAGGGGCATTGCAAATTACACCCGAACTGACCAGCTTAATGAGTAGAAATCGTATGACACTCAATACCGAAAAACAGCGTGCCAAAACTTGGTTCAAAGCCTTGCAAGGCGACATCATCTCTCGTTTTGAAGCTTTAGAGGATGAGGCGACGCGCCCTCTCTACACCGGCGAAGCGGGCCGTTTTGAGAAAACGGACTGGAAACGCGGCGATGGCAGCGAAGATCTCGGCGGCGGCACAATGGCCATCATGCGCGGTAAGTTTTTTGAAAAAGTCGGCGTGCATTTTTCCGAAGTCTACGGCGAATTTTCAGAGGCTTTTCGCGCTCAAATTCCTGGCGCGGATAAATCAGATGGTCGCTTTTGGGCCTCCGGTGTCTCCCTAATTGCGCACATGCACAATCCCCGCGTCCCTGCCGTTCATATGAATACAAGAATGCTGGTCACGTCTGAAAGCTGGTTCGGCGGCGGCGGCGACCTTACGCCTTTGCTTGATTATCAAAGACAGGACAACTTTCCAGATACGGTAGATTTTCACGCTGCCATGCAGGGCGCTTGTGACCCTTATGACAAATCTTGGTATCCAGATTTCAAGCAACGCTGCAATGAATATTTCCATCTCGCCCACCGCGACGAGCCACGCGGCACAGGCGGCATTTTCTATGACCGCCACAATACAGGCGATTGGGACCGCGACTTCGCCTTCACGCAAGACGTCGGCAAAGCCTTTGCAGACATCTATCCAAAAATCGCACGCCGCCGCATGAATGAAGGCTGGACGCCAGAGGAACGCGAAGAACAACTCATCCGCCGCGGCCGCTATGTCGAGTTCAACCTACTCTACGATCGTGGAACAACATTCGGCCTAAAGACGGGCGGCAACGTCACTAGCATCCTGTCCAGCATGCCACCTGTCGTGAAGTGGCCTTAGTCTCTAATGAGTCAGTATGGATGGACCATTTGGGCGTCTTGGGCGTTTTTCGTCTTTTCGATGCTTTGGACTGCATCATTTCTGATCACCTTTGCATCCACAGGCCTATTTCTTCATATTATAGGTTCTGAGCAGCGTTGGCTCACAACTCTCAGGTTTATTATTGTCAGCGTCTGGCAGATTTCGTTATTCTGGTATCTATACCGGAAATGGAATTGGATAGGCATTAGGTCCAAGTGCTTTCGCTGCTTAGAAACAAATCGCGTTTTCTTCGTATCATTTCAACTTGATCTTCTTTCGCTAATTCTA
>JAQWGO010000086.1 GCA_029238175.1 Henriciella sp.
TGAGCCCATTAACTCGGTTTTGATGGGACTCCGCCAGAGTCCGTTTTAGGGCGACTTAAGCCGCTCGGCTAGTGCCCTCTAATGCGCTCGTCTCAGCCGATTGAAGAAGAACGTCCCACCTTGCACGAACCATGCGAACCCTACGGGCAGAAAATCTCATAATACTCAATAAAAACTGCAGCTTATTTCAAAAATGGCGACCCCTGCAGGATTCGAACCTGCGACCGTCCGCTTAGAAGGCGGGTGCTCTATCCAACTGAGCTAAGGGGCCGTCATGGCTTGGTTACCGCACGGCCCCTTAAATTCAAGCGACTTTCGTCACGAAGTCTGCGTTATCCCCAATCAGATAGTGGCAAAAGTCGTGAATCTTCTAACGCAGCCGTTCGATGTCCCGACCCTGCGAGGTAGGCTTTATTATCTGCAAACGTCAGAAACGTTTCTGTGTCCCGGTGCCGGACAAGCATAACCATGTCCCAATACTCATGATCGGGGCCTGTTAAGAAGGGACCGCCCTTCCCCAAAAAAACGATGTCACCACCACTTTCATGCAAAAAGGGCAGAGTATGAGCGATGTATTTATCATACGCTGCCGCGCCTGAAATTGGGACGGTTTGTGCAAGCTCTGGATGTGATGAGTAATCTGCCTCAGCACGGAACCGCAACAGATTAAGCATGGTCACTTCACCCGCGATGCCGCGCATAATGAAGGCCGCACCCGCAGCACGTGAAGGATGCAGGTAAGTTTGAGTATCAAACATGTCAGCCTCCTAAACGATTTGCGAGGAAATGGGCGTGACCCTTATGTGGGGCTCACCGTCACTCGTCTTCGCCCACGATACGCCTTGGGCATTGACCTTCACCGTCACGCGTTGCCGAAAAGATGAAAAGCTTTCCCATGAAACAACATCAACGGGCTCGTCAAAATGGATCGTGAGATCGAATGCGTTACCATCATTGAGATTTCGCACGGCCAGAACACCGCCCGTGAATTTCTGTTTCAGGTATACGCCGGACACCTCATCCCCAACATGGAACGGCAATTCTGGCACATTAGAGAGCAGAGCCGAGGCTGTATTCCAGTCACGAAACCCAAGCTGTTGGGCGACTCGTTCTAAAGACTGCGCGTGGCTAATATCTTCGCCATTGGATTTGAGTTCAGCTCGCAATTCGCGAGCCCGCTGTTTTGCCTGCGCGCGTGTGGCAGGCCGATTTTGAGGTTGCATTTTGCAATCCTTCCATTCGTGCGGGTCACATAAAGCGGGACTTGCATTACCGCAGGACCACGATGAACGAGGATCTGCTTTATTCAAACTGACCAGAGTCAGAAGAGATTCACCATCGAACAAATGTTCGCGCAAGTGGCAGGCCTCTCAAACCTTGAGCGGCTCATAATCTCAATATTGTAGGTTCGTCAAGCAGGCGCGGCGCGTTTAGTGCGTCCAAGGCTGCTTTCGTGTCGCTGAGAAATTCTCAGAATATGACTTTACCAGACGCTTACGCTCACGCGCTTCTTCGACAGAGAAAGTAATGTTCTCGCGTTTCGCATAGGCAATCGCCTGCTCGCGGGTATCGAAATGAAGGCGAACTTGTCCAGTTGTATCATTAATACTGGTCCAGCCCATCACCGGGTCGCTTTCGCGTTTCGCCGACGATGAGAATTCCAGAACCCAGTCCTTCGTTTTGCCACGACCGGACTGCATTGCTGTCTTTGCGGGCTTATAGATACGTGCGTCCATGAAGCGTTCCTCAAAGAAGAAAATGGTCGGAGTGATAGGATTCGAACCTACGACCCTCTGGTCCCAAACCAGATGCGCTACCAGGCTGCGCCACACTCCGGTCTCCCGGTATACTGTCGGTTTTTTGCACTGCAACCCTATTTTTGTACTCTTCGCAGTGACCGGAATGTCGCATCCGCGCGGGCGGCCAATTTCTTTCCCGAAATCAGCAAATCTGCAGTGACTTGGACGATTCCATCGTTTGTTGAGTGGACTTTTGGATGCGCCTCTAGCCAGTCATGCAGGCGCACTGTCTCATAGAACTGAAGCGTCAGCTTCAAAGTGACCGACATTCGGCGCGTTGCATCATAAACTGCGACGGCCAAAGCGCGATCTGCAAAGGCGCTAATCATGCCGCCATGCAGGAAGCCCATTCCGTTGCAGTGACGATCTAAGACGAACAGCCCACTGCGCAGATCACCTTGATCAGAAGCAGCGTAAACAGGGCCATTGTGATTGGTAAAACCGCCGCGGGAGTTTGCCAGAGCAAATCCCGTGGGAACGGTCAAATGTGCGGGAAGGTCTTCCTCACGCACTATTCTTCGGAAGTATCTGTGTTTCCAAAGATAGGATGGATAACTTCATCGCCGGGCTTGATGCCAAGCTCCGCAGACTTGCCAGCGTTTAACTCAAGGACAGATTTCACCGGCACACCAGGTGAGATAGTGCGAAGGGAACCCGGAACCGTGTTGCGCGCAATCATTTCGATTTTGCCATCAACCGAGATAAACAGCATATCCAGTGGGATCAGCGTGTTCTTCATATACATCGCAGGATCACGCGGTTGAGCGAACTCGAACAACATGCCCTTATCAGCATCCATACTTTCGCGATCCATCAGGCCAAACGCGATCTCTTCATTATCGTCTGCAACTTCGACGGTGAAGACATGTTCTGTATCTCCGCTTTTGATTGTGAGCGGTGTGACAGCCATAGGGTCTGCAGATGCAGCCGCAATTGACGAAGCGATGAGAGCGACTAGCGCTGAAGCACGAAACATTTTCATGTAGGTATGTCTAACGGGGTGCAAGCTAGCCTGCAACAGACAGGCTCAGATCAACCCGCTTTTTTGATCATCATAACGTTCAGGCCCTTCCGGCCCTCACTGGTTACGACATCAAGTTCCATTCCGGTTTCTAGCGTGTCGAGGCCGGATTTACGCATCACAGAGATATGGACGAAGATATCCTCGTCGATACCTTGGCGATTTACAAACCCGAAGCCCTGAACTGGATTGAACCATTTCACGATCACGCGGTCATAAACCACGGCTTCGCCCTGCTCTTTGGCAATCGATGATTTTGGCCGATCCATCTTGATGATGTTGAGGACTTGCCAACCACGATCACGCTCAACGATATCGCAGACTATTTCCGCGCCTTCGTCAGCCTTGCTCTCACCATACTCACGCAAGCACGAGACATGCAGCATAACGTCTTGATTTAGGATGACACCTTCAGCGGACTCAGCAACAATAAAGCCATAACCTTTCGCGACATCGAACCACTTCACGCGCCCGATCAAGCGTACACAGCTTTGAGCTTCTACATTACTCGAATGTCCAGCCGCTTCAGTCACTACCATAATCCCCAGTATTAACCCTTTACTTTAGGCAACAAAAACCTGGTGTCACGTAGAATTGCTCAGCAATTCCGACGAAATCTAACTGTCGTGGTAAAAGTGGCACTCCCTAGGGGAATCGAACCCCTCTTTCCAGGTTGAAAACCTGGCGTCCTAACCGATAGACGAAGGGAGCGCTCAGTTCGAAACGCGGATATATACAAGCGCTATTATGCTTGCAAGCGCAATTGCATCCCGAATTGCACTTTTTGCAGCGCACCGATTAGTTGAGCGCACATCCTTCAATTGTAATGCGGTGCATAATCCGGCGCTGACCATGATAATCATTCAATGCCCAGTGCCAGGTCGAGCGATTATCCCACATTGCAATACTGCCGGGCTTCCACTCAAATCGTGTATGGAATTCATTGCCGCCGAAGACATGCGCAAACAATTTCGACATTAGCGGCGTCGACTCTTCTTTCGATTCACCCTCGAAGCTGACAGTGAAAGCTGGATTTACGTACAGCGCCTTTTTACCCGACAGTGGGTGCCTGATAATCACCGGGTGTATCGGATCACGCAGCATTTCAGCGACATCGGCGTTACCGATTCGGCTCGTGCCTTCTTCATGTGAGCCAGCATCCGAAGTATTGTAATAACTAGACGCGCTTTCACCGAAGATATGCTTGCCCGAGTGGATGGCTTTCAGACCGTCAACCTGTTCTTTCAAATCATCTGGCAATGTTTCATAGGCCTTATACATGCTCGCGAACTTCGTATCGCCGCCGCTTTTAGGCAGTTCGCGCGCGACAAGCACTGATCCTAAGGCCGGCTCAAAGTCATAAGAGTGGTCGGTATGCCAGCCGCCGCCAATATTGTCGGTCTGGTCAGGCTCTTTCGCCACCATCGCAATTTGCGGATAGTCAGGATGGGCCGCAAAAAAGCGATTGATATTGATCTCACCAAACCGTTCAGCAAAAGCGATATGGTCGGCTTCGGTTGTTTCCTGATCGCGCAGAAAAATGACGCCATGATCAGCAAACGCTTCGCGGATCGCCTCAAACTCACCATTCGTAAGTGCTTTGATGTCCATGCCAGTGATCTCTGCACCGACCCCTTGTATGGGTGTTACGGTAAGCGTCATTCATTCCTCCACGTGCTTCATCTTTTGGAAGCTTTGAAAAGAAGACTAACGGCTTTACGTAGGGGGCGTCAAAGGTCCTTGAAGTTACACATTCGGATAGACCTGACTGCGCTTCACCTCACCGTAGGCGAAGCTAGTATCAATGCTCGCAATGCCCGGCACACGTTGAAGCTTTCTTCGGACGAAACTTTCATATGAATCGAGATCGGAAGCGATAACGCGAAGCTGATAGTCGGCGCGTCCCGTCATCAGCCAACAATCCATCACTTCAGGTATGTTTTGGATTGCACGCTCAAAGGCTTGGACTGCATCATCGCCGTGACGTTCCAGCTTGATCCGGATGAACACCGTGACAGGCAAGCCCCAGGCGCGTTTGTCGACAAGTGCTGTATAGCCGCGAATAATGCCTGCCTCCTCCATCAATCGCACGCGTCGCAGGCACGGGCTTGGGGAGAGGTTCACGCGTTCGGAGAGTTCCTGATTGGTCAGGCGGCCATTCTCCTGCAGAGCCGTGAGAATCTGACGATCTTTGCTATCCATGCCGAACTCCTTGGCAGTTTCTGCCAATATCAATGCATATGACTTGCCATTTCGCAAACTTCTGCGGTCCATTTTGGACTAAAGTCTCTGAATTAGGGAGACCGCTATGAGCATTGACAAGACCGCTGGATTTTCAACGCGCGCAATTCATCACGGTTATGATCCGCTCGATGAGCACGGCGCCCTCACGCCGCCGCTCCACCTGACGTCTACATTTGCATTTGAGACGGCGGAAGACGGCGGCGCACGCTTCGCCGGCGAAGCGCCAGGACATATCTATTCGCGCATTTCAAATCCAACAGTCGATTTGCTGGAACAACGCATGGCTATACTTGAGGGCGGCGAGGCAGCGGTGGCCATGGCGTCTGGAATGGGTGCGATCACGTCAGTCTTGTGGAGTTTCTTGCGCGCAGGCGATGAGATTATTACGGATAAAACACTTTATGGGTGCACATTTTCTTTCTTCCAACATGGCCTGTCGCGCTTTGGCGTTGCGGTCACGCATGTCGATCTTACCAATCCACTAGCGTTAGAAACGGCGATCTCGGATAAGACAAAAATCGTCTATTTCGAAACTCCGGCCAATCCAAATATGCGGTTGGTAGATATTGCGGCGATCAGCAGTATCGCGAGACGCCGCGGCGCAAAAACAGTCGTCGACAACACTTACGCAACCCCAGTTCAGACACGGCCAATCGAGCATGGAGCAGATATCGTTGTGCACTCAGCTACGAAGTATCTTGGCGGGCATGGCGACCTCATAGCAGGCATCGCCGTTGGCACTGCCGAAGATATGGCGGAGGTTCGCATGGTCGGGGTAAAAGATATGACCGGTGCGGTTATGGCGCCCTTCAATGCGATGCTTGTTTTGCGCGGCCTGAAAACACTTGAGCTGCGCGTAGAGCGACATGCGCAGAGCGCCATGATGATTGCCGAAATGCTGGACGCACATCCTTCGGTCGCCAAGGTCCATTATCCGGGTTTGGCCAGTTTCGACCAGTATGACCTTGCAAAGCGACAAATGGACGGATTTGGTGGGATGATCGCCTTTGAACTAGTTGGTGGATACACAGCCGGTATCGCAATGATGAATCGCTTGAATATGATCCGCCGCGCCGTGAGCCTTGGTGACGCCGAAACCCTGATCCAGCATCCCGCCAGCATGACCCATTCGACATACACGCCCGAAGAACGCGCAGCACACGGTATCGGCGAGGGGCTCGTCCGCATCTCCATCGGATTAGAAACACCGAAAGACATTCTAGATGACTTGCATCAGGCCCTAGGTCGCAATGAACGCGCTGTCGCTTAACTACGAACGACCAACATTTAATACACAAACGAGAAGATTATCTGCCCGATCGTCTCGTTTTTTTAACTTGTTCGTCGTCAGGTATTTTGAGACAGAAGGCTGCCTGACTTAGTGAGTGTTTGGCTCATCTGGTTTCAGTTTAAGCAGCAGATTGTGCGTGCTGCAAG
>JAQWGO010000111.1 GCA_029238175.1 Henriciella sp.
GCTGCGATTCTATCACAATCCGGGTTCGCAACCGTATCTGGCTTGGCGCGCGGCATCGATGGTGAGGTTCATGCGGCCAGTTTAACCGGTGGCACAATCGCTGTTCTTGGCGGCGGCGTAGATCATGTCTACCCGTCCCAACACGACCGCCTTTACGCAGCCATTGCTGCTGAAGGCCTCGTTATATCTGAGAGTCTGTTTGGCTATCGCGCTCAGGCGAGGGACTTTCCGCGGCGCAACCGAGTAATAACGGGAATGGCATCAGGTGTCGTCGTCGTTGAGGCTGCGGAACGTTCAGGTTCGCTAATTTCAGCAAGAACCGCAGGCGAACAGGGACGCGAGGTGATGGCCATTCCGGGTTCTCCTCTAGATCCACGATCTTCGGGTACAAATCGACTGCTTAGAGAAGGCGCAACACTCGTTCGCAATGCGGAAGACGTCATTGAAGCGCTATCGTCCATTATTGGCGGAAGTGTGATGGCGCCTGAGAGACCAGAGTTTGGTTTTGAACAAGAAGAAGCGGAAATACCAGAAACGCAAATTGATGCTGTGCTTAGCTCATTAAGCCCTCATCCGATGTCTATCGACGATATTGCCCGAGCCGCTAAAGTCGGCCCAGGTAGATGCGCAGCCATTTTGGTGGAATTATAGTTAAGCGGACGAGTAATCACCCTGCCCGGAGGTTTGGCCTGCTTGTCATACTAAGAAACCGGAATGTCACACGTTTCCTACTTTTCATCTAGATTACTCCCCTGACCTGTGGACGCGATCTTGCAAGACGCGTAAGCGAAAACGGTATTATTCAGTGGAGTTTCCCCTATGGCGAATTGGACGCGCTATATTTTGATTGCGGCAATCGCTGCGCACATGTGCATCGCCAATGCCCAGGATGGAAGTGCGGTCATTCCTCAAGTCATTCTTGATGCCGACAATATCGTCGTCAAAGAGGATGAGAATGTCGTTATCGCTGAGGGGAATGTTGAAGCAGAATATGAGGGGCGGATTCTACGCGCTGATCGGCTCGTTTACGATCGCAATACCGACAAGGTTCGAGCGACCGGCGGGGTTGTTATAATTGACACCGATGGTAGCCAAAGATTTGCGGAAGAAATTGAGACCGATAGCAATCTGTCTGATGGATATGCCATAGGGTTCTCCATGCGAATGCCAACCGGTGGCGTCGCCGCCGCTGAGTCCGCAATCAAAACTAAAGAAGGCTATAACGCGCTCGACAAGATCGTTTATACTGCTTGTGAAGTGTGCGAGGGCGACAAGAACCCCACTTGGGCATTGCGCGCAAGACGAGCTGTTCTGGATGAAGATCAGCAAATGATCTCGTATAGCGATGCAGTGTTAGAGATCGGCGGTGTACCGGTCATCTATCTACCTTATTTTGCCCACCCCGACCCTAACTCAAAGCGTCGTTCCGGGCTTTTGATTCCAGACGTTGGAGTTTCTTCAAAACTGGGTGTGTTTTATCAGCAGCCATATTATTGGGCGATATCACCATTTCAAGACCTAACCATTTCACCTCAGATTACCGAGAATGTTAACCCTCTACTTGAGCTTGAGTATCGCAAGCGCTTCTGGTCAGGGAAGGTGAAATTCCACGGGAGCTTCACAAAGGAGAAAGACTTCGATTCTGATGGTGAGAAGTTCGGTGAATCTGAATGGCGAAGCCACCTGTTCGGTGATGGCGAGTTTAATATCACGAATAATTGGCAATGGGGTTTCGGAACAGAATACATGTCCGACGATCTGTATACACGCCGGTATGATATCGACGGCGAAAATGATGAAAGAGGCCTCTATGCTGGTCAACCACGGCGCTTGCTCAACCAGCTTTACACACGAGGCCAAGACACAAACTGGTACGCGGACGCAGCCTTGTTAGATTTTCGCGGATTACGTAACAATGATGTTGACGATACATTTCCGCGCGCGCTGCCTCTATTCTATGCCGAGCGATTGTTCGACTTTGGATCGAATGGAGTCGTCGCCCTCAATGGATCAACAGCCATTTTGAACCGAGATATTGGAACTGATAGCTTCCGTACATCAGTAGGCGCCGACTGGGACGCAACGAGAATTCTTCCTGGAGGGTTCGTTTTTAATCCATTTGCTGAAGCCCGAGCTGACTACTACGATCTAACTGATTCTCCCACAGGCGTTTCAAAGGTAGATCGAAGCGTCGCGACCGCGGGTGCGAGATTATCTTATCCCCTATTCCGACCCGGACGAAATGTTGACCTGCTTATCGAGCCGACCGGCATGATCGCATACGGCACGCCGGGCGCTAACAATCCGGATATACCAGTCGAAGACAGCCTGTTCTACGAATTTGATGAATCTAGCCTCTTCGATGCAAATGCCTTTGGAGGTTACGACCTCTACGAAGGCGGCTCAAAAGCATCACTAGGCGTGTCAGCAACAGCGCGTTGGAAAAATGGCGTTGAAATTACAGCTATCGGCGGTCGACGCTGGCGCGATGAAGCGGATGATAATTTCAGCGTCGCTTCGAACCTGGACGGCACTGTTGCAGATTGGGTTACCGGCCTCACAGCCGATTTTGGCGACCCTTTGCGTATTGATGCGCGGTTGAGATTGGATGACGATAGTCTTGGAATGAACCGTGTGGACGTGAAATTGTCTTCATCATGGTGGCGGCTTGAAGGCACCGCGCGTTACTACAAAATCAGCGGCGACATTACGACATCCGGAAATGATGATGAAGCGGTACAACTTTCAACCCAACTAAGAGTTACTGACCAATCCTTCGTAACATATGGCCGGATGCGGGATATTTCGGGTAGAACCAATGCGTCCGGGATCCAAGGCGAACCTCGCAATCTTCGTGAGTCAATAGGGGTCGCGTATGAAGATGATTGCTCAAGATTTGAGTTGGCGTATGAGACGTCAGATTCAGTTGATCGCACATTGGGGCCAACAGAATCGATTGTATTTCGGTTTTCTCTTAAAACTCTGGGTCAGTTCGGATCGGCGGATACTGACTGAAATTTCAGTAACATTAGCTTGCTTTACAGTGAGATGCGTTGCACCTCACGGCGATACGGATATTGTGATAGTTTGACGCAATTTGCGCTTATTGAGTCTTTAGGAGATCTCAAATGTTTAAACGCCTCGCCAGTTCAATTGCAATTATTGCTTTTGGTGCATTTTCTTCGCTAGCTTTGGCACAAGAAGAAGCGCAGCCAGAAAATCAGCAACTTGAAGGCATTGTTGCGGTCGTGAATGACGTTCCAGTATCGTTCTCCGATGTTCGTCAGCGCGCCCGGCTTTTGCTCTTGAGTCTCGGCACCGGTCAGCAGCCAACACCGGAGCAAATCGCACAGCTTACCAACCAGGCTCTTAATCAGTTGATTGATGAAAAACTTCAGCTTCAAGAAGCGGCTGAATATGAGGTTGAGGTTACCGATACCGATATTGCTGGCGCGATCGAACGGCTGGCTCAGTCTTCTGGTTTGACAAGAGAGTCGTTAAACACATCGCTCCTACAGTCTGGTGTAAATCCCACAAGTCTCGAAGATCAAACGAGAGCCGACATTGCTTGGCGTCGTATCATGGGCGGGCTTTATGGTTCCAGAATACGTATATCAGACAACCAAATTAGCGGTCAGATTGACCGGTTGAAAGCGGCATCTGCGAAAGAGCAGTACCAAGTTTCGGAAATCTTCCTTTATGCACCGCTTGAAACTGATAAAGTTGAAGTTCTGAACGCTGCAAACTCGATTATCGAGCAGCTTAATGCGGGCGCACCGTTCGACGTTGCCGCACAACGCTTCTCATCCGCACCAACAGCTGCGACTGGCGGTGATATGGGCTGGGTGACATTAGATGACCTAGACGATGCGCGAAGCGAGGCCCTGAGAACACTAAACGGACCAGGATTGACGCAACCTGTGCAAGTCGATGATGGCATCTACATCATGAACGTTAGAAACAAGCGTGACCCATCTGAAAAAGCAACGGTTGTAGACCTTACTCGGGTTACAGTCGTCGACGGTCTCGAGGCTTCACTTCTCGCGGGTCTCGAAAAGGTTGAAGGCTGCAACAATATTACTGAGATTGTAGAGGCAGATGAGAATTTGGACGCCGCTGTTCTAACCGGTCTCAATGTCGATCAACTTGGCCCCGAAGGTAAATCAATGGTCATGGCGACTAAGACTGGCGAGCGTACGGATATCTTTGCGCAGTCTGGCACTCTGGCAGTAATGTACGTGTGCGACCGGCAAGACAATGTCGATGCGTTGCCCGATCGTGACCAGATTGAAGATCGACTTTACTCAGAGCAATTAGGCATGGTTTCTGAGCGTGCTTTGCGTAACCTTCGCCGTGAGGCGACAATCATCCGCCGCTAATTTGTGACACATAGTCTTCCAATACTACTGACGATGGGCGACCCCGCTGGATGTGGGCCGCAAATAACTGGGCTCGCTTGGCGTTCCAGAGTTGATAAGAGCTTAACACCTTTTGCGGTTGTTTCAGTCCCAGACGTCTATCGCGGGTATGCTCCAATCGTATCTATTGATGACCCGTCGGAGACCGAAGAGGCGTTCAGTTTAGGCTTGCCAATTTTAACCCCGCCCGGGTTCAGCATTGGAAGCTACGAGACGGGTACGCCGTCAGCGCCTACGGCCCCTGCAATCATCGAGAGTATTAGGTGTGCGACACAGGCGACGATTGATGGCAAAGCTCGCGCCGTAGTGACGAACCCAATTTCAAAGGCCGTTCTCTATGATGCTGGATTTAAACATCCTGGCCACACCGAATTTATCGCAAACATCTGTAAGGATCCTACGGAACGCCTAGATGTGAATCCAATAATGATGTTGGTCGGAGGTGGCCTTAAAGTCGCCTTAGCAACTATCCACGTACCTCTTAGTGAGGCTATTTCCAGTGTGACGCAGGAGCGTCTGATATCTGTTGCGACAACAGTCCACACGGCTTTGAAGACTGATTTTGGAATTGTCTCACCAAAGATTGCGTTTTCAGGGCTGAACCCACATGCAGGTGAAAATGGCAGTATTGGACGCGAAGAGATTGAGACGATAAACCCGGCAGCAGACCTGCTTCGAAGAAACGGCATAAACGTTTCTGACGCGCGTCCTGCAGATACAGTTTTTCATGAAGCCTTATCTGGGCAATTTGATGCGGTTATCGCAATGACCCATGATCAGGGACTTATACCGGTTAAAACGCTGGATATGTGGGGCGGTGTGAACACGACACTTGGACTACCTATCGTACGCACGAGTCCCGATCACGGAACTGCATACGATGCGGCTAAAACAGGAAGCTGCAGGCCAGATAGCCTAATTGCGGCGATCCGGCTTGCATCTTCTATAGCTGAGCATCGCCTGAAAGCGTCAAATGAGTAACAATCCTCCACTTACGAATGCGCCGCCACGCAAGGCTCTCGGGCAGCATTTCCTGTTTGATCCGGATATACTGCGGAGAACAGCGCTCGCTGCTGGGTCGGTTAAAGGTCGGACCGTAATTGAAGTGGGACCCGGCCCTGGTGGGCTAACAAGGGCGATCCTTGATGAGGGTGCCGCTCACCTCTTCTGCATAGAGGCGGATCAACGATTTGCTGATGCGCTTCTCAACTGGCCAGAAGCCAAGGATGGCCGACTCACCGTTATCAAGCAGGACGCTCGCAAAACTGATTGGCAGGAGATGCTTACGGAAGCTGGAGCAGATCTACCAGCAATGATTGTAGCCAATTTGCCATACAATGTCGGGACACCGCTCCTTGTGAACTGGCTAAAGGCTGGGGTTTGGCGCGGACCGATGGCGCTAATGTTCCAGAAGGAAGTCGCCGAACGAATTTGTGCCCAACCGGGTGAAAAGCACTATGGCAGGTTAGCTGTGCTGACGGCGTCGGTTTGCGACGCGCATATTGGCTTTACGCTCCCGCCTGGTGCATTCAATCCTCCGCCGAGAGTGGATAGTGCAGTCGCCGTGCTTCAGCCCCTTCCGGAGAGCCAGAAGTTCAATAATGTCGGCGCTTTGGAGACAGTCGCTGCTGCGGCATTTGGACAAAGACGGAAGATGCTGAGAGCAGCTCTTAAATCCCTCGCAAAGACCATCCACGTTGAAGCAACGAAGTGGATCGAAGATTGTAACATCAACCCAACGCTCCGGGCAGAAACATTGACTCAGCAACAGTTTCGAAGGCTGGCGACCTATTATGCGAAATCGGGCGCAGAATGACTCGCTTGATTCATGAAAATTCAGAACTAGTTCTTTCACCTAAGACAGGCGGGGTAGTTGTTTCGCTCACGTTGGATGGAATTGAAATCCTAAGGTCTGGACCAGCAACCCCTCAACCAAATTGGGACCCCTTAGACTATGGCAGTTTTCCGCTTGTGCCATTTAGCGGAAGAATAGCGAGCGGACGTTTCAACTTTGGTGGGAAGCACATACTACTACCCGCAAATTTCCCGCCGGAACCTCATGCTATACATGGGCACGGATGGCAGTCAGAATGGACCCTCATTGATAGCGGTTTAGATTTCGCGGAACTTTCTTACCAGCACCAGCTTGACGAATGGCCTTGGGAGTATGAAGCGACGCAGCGTTTTATTCTCGAAAATGATCGCTTAACATTAGAATTGTCGCTCACCAATAAGTCTGACACCGCAATGCCTGCGGGTATCGGCTGGCATCCGTATTTTCCCCGGGAACATGCAATTTTGGAGCTTCCGACTGAATCTGTATGGTTATCGGATGAAAACATGATCCCTGGAGCGCCGGAACCGGTTCTCGCAAATATGGATTTGCGGTCCGCCAGAAGGGTCGAACAACTTGATTTGGACTACGCTTTCGACGTTTCACGATCGGAAGCCACGATACGCTATCCAGAACATATTGTAACACTTAGGGCAGACTCTAAGTTCACGAAAAGCGTTGTATATGTTCCGCCGAACGAAAACTATTTTTGCGTAGAACCAGTTACCCATTCACCGGATGCTATAAATAGCGATTTGCCAACCTCGGTTACCGGGCTGGTATGGTTGAAATCAGGAGAATCGCTGTCAGGCCGAATTGAGCTATCGGTTAAGCGTTAGAGCTCTCCCAAAAGACCACGAACGTGATCCTCTAGACCATGTTCTCTTAGCCGCTTCGTGCGCTCAACAAGCAGAATCCGACGCAACTTTCCGTAAGCATCTTCTAGATCATCATTGACGATACAATAGTCATAGCGCCGCCAATGAAGTATTTCAGCTTTCGCGTCACGCATCCGACGCTCAACCATATCCGGTGTTGAACCGGGCCGCGCCGCTAGACGCTTCTCTAGCGCTTCAATGCTTGGCGGAAGAACGAATACAGACACACAGTCATTTGGCATTTGATCATGCAGCGCGTCGGCACCCTGCCAGTCCACATCAAACAACACATCATTGCCAGCCTCTAGCTGAGCGACAGTATCTGCGCGTGGCGTTCCATAGTAGCGATCGAACACTTTGGCCCATTCAAGGAACTCACGGTTCCCGATCATGTCGCGGAATTTAGCTTCCTCTCTAAAGTGATAGTCAACACCATCAACTTCGTTAGGACGTGGTTCCCGGGTCGTCGCTGAAACAGACAGCACTACATCCTGAAACTCTTTCATTAACATGCGCGCCAGTGTTGTTTTTCCCGCCCCGGAGGGACTGGAGATTACAAGCATCAATCCGCGGCGACCGGTATGTTCCTCACTCGACATTTGCTGCTTGCTCCTTAAACTGATCAATCACGCTTTTGATCGCCAGACTGGCATTCGTCAAACCCAGACTTGCAGACTTTGCGCAGAGCGTATTCGCTTCCCTGTTAAGTTCTTGCGCCAAGAATCCGAGATTACGTCCAATGGCTCCGTCTGCAGCCAAAAAGTCCCGACCCGTTTCGATATGCGCATGCAGACGGTCAAGCTCTTCGACGACATCGGCCTTTGAGGCAATGATAGCAATTTCTGCTGCCAAGCGCTCGTCCGAAACGACACCTTCGGTATCAAGTTCCTTCAATCTTGTTGTATATCGTGTTGCTATAGTGTTTCGTTGCTCTGCTGCAAACGTTACGGCTTGCGCGACATAAGTCTCAATTTCGGACAATTGTGCAGTTAGAATATCCGCTAACGCCGCGCCTTCTTTTGCTCTAGATGCAGCGAGAGCCTTTAACAGCTCGGCACCTGTTCCTGACAATTGTTCGATAGCGACCTTATTCTCAGTAAGATCACGTGTTGACGATGCGTCTGTCTCAATAACACCCTTTATCGTCATAAGGCTGGCGAGGGCCGGACCTGTTACTAGCGTACCATCTATGTCTTGGTACGCATCCGTTAGTGCCTTGAGCGCTTCCATGTTTACTTTTAACGCGCCGTCTGTAACAGCAAGGTCGATTTTTAATGATATTTGCAAGCTACCTCTGGCGAAGTGTTCTGGGGCTGACTTACGTATGAATGCCTCAACTGCGTCCAATCCACTTGGTAGGTTTAGGCGCAGATCCAAGGATTTGCCATTCACACTACGTGCTTCCCAGACCCAGCTTCCCCAATCTTCGCTGCCTGCGACACGTGCAAAGCCAGTCATCCCCGATATAGCCACTTAGTTACCCCGCTCTCGCGCAATCTCTTCGCGTTCATATTTTCTGTACGCTGCTACATTGCGTTGGTGTTGCGCGTAGGTCTCTGCGAATAAGTGCCCGCCTTTTCCGTCGGCGACAAAGAACACGTACCTTGTTTCAGGTGGGTTCAGAACCGCTGCGATAGCATCCCGGCCAGGATTGCAAATTGGCGTCTTAGGCAAGCCGTCAATCTGGTAAGTATTCCAATCAGTCTTGCGGTCGATCTCTGATCGATAAAGTGTGCGCCGCTCGCCTCGGCTGTTCAGCAAGGGCTCCCCCTTGGACACACCGTAAATAATTGTAGGATCACTTTCGAGCCGCATGCCGCGCTTAAGCCGACCCGTGAAAAGTCCAGCGATCATACCTCGCTCAGCGGCAATGCCAGTTTCTTTTTCGACAACTGACGCAAGTATAATGGCTTCAGCTGTGGAGCTGATTGGTAGATTTTCTTGTCTTCCCGGCCAAAGTCTCTCCAAAAGGTCCTTCTGCGCGGCTTCCATGCGTTCAATGAACTGAATGCGTGTAGTGCCAGCGCCGAAGACGTAGGTATCTGGCAGAAGACTTCCTTCAGCTATGACGCGCTCTGGCATTTCTCCACTAAGCACCTCAGCATCTTCGATCCGCCGAAGAATCTGTGCGGTCGTCCAGCCTTCAGGGATAGTGAGTTTCATCTGAACAACATCACCGGCGACGAGCTGGTCTAGAACTGCCGCCGAACTGGCCCGTGCCGGGATAATATAACTTCCAGCCTTGATGGCATTTTCGACGCCATCTAAGCGCGCCTTAAGGCGGAGAACGCGGTCGCTCGCCACGGCTCCATTCTCTTCGAGCCGTTGCGCAACAGATGCAAAACCTTCACCTTGTGCAATGGTAAACTCAACTGGTGCATCATTGGGACCCGCTTTAGCTAACTCACTATTGAGCCAAAACCATCCACCCAAAAGGCTGGCAGCACCTAAGATCGCAAGAACAAATATTAAGGCAATTAGACTTTTAAGAAATCGCATGAAGACCTTCTACAGTTTTCCGGCCCCAGCACATTCTTGGTCGCGATATCCGCAGCCCTAGTCAACCTTCTTAAGGATCAGTGACGCATTCGTTCCGCCAAATCCGAAAGAGTTTGTCATTGCCGCGCGAACAGGGCCTTTCTTGGCCTTGTGCGGGATGAGGTCGATATCTGTTTCGACGCTTGGATTGTCCAAGTTCAAAGTTGGCGGCATGATCTGGTCGCGGATTGCAAGCGCGCAAAACGCCGTTTCAATCGCACCCGCGCCGCCCAATAGGTGCCCAACGGCTGATTTAGTCGAAGATAGCGACAGGTTTTTTGAATGATCACCAAACAGACGCTCAACCGCGCCGACTTCACCCTCGTCGCCTTTGGGTGTCGAAGTGCCGTGTGCATTGACGTAGTCAATATCCGACAGTTTCAAGCCAAGATTACGCTCGGCATGACCTGCAGCCATTTTCATCGCGCGATATCCGCCCTCTGAACCTTCAGCAGGTGCTGTAATGTGGTAGGCGTCGCCTGTAAGGCCGTAGCCAGCGACTTCGGCATAGATTTGCGCGCCGCGCGCTTTCGCATGCTCGTACTCTTCTAGAACAAGAACAGCGGCACCTTCACCCATAACAAAACCATCACGGTCTTTGTCGTATGGGCGTGAAGCCTTCTTAGGCTCATCATTGAAATTCGTTGACATGGCCTTTGCAGCGCAGAAACCGGCAATTGCCAGTTCGCAAATTACTGCTTCGGAACCACCTGCAACCATCACATCTGCGTCGCCATATTGTATAAGGCGAGCCGAGTCACCGATCGCATGTGCACCAGTGGCACAAGCCGTGACAACAGAGTGGTTAGGGCCTTTAAACCCGTGCTTGATAGAAACTTGCCCAGAGGCAAGGTTGATCAAAGCAGATGGGATGAAGAATGGGCTCACTTTACGCGCCCCATTTTCATAAAGGTTGATCGAGGACTCATAAATGCTTTGCAGACCACCAATACCAGAGCCAATAAGGACGCCTGAACGCTCTTTCTGCTCTTCAGTTTCTGCAACCCATCCAGAATCTTCAACAGCCTCTTCTGCAGCGCCTATGGCGTACAGAATAAACTCATCAATTCTACGACGTTCCTTTTTACTAACGACCGTCTCTGGGTCGAAAGCATGGGGATCATCTTCAGAACCGCCGCCGCGGCCATCTTTGTAAGGTACTTGAAAGGCAATTTTGCTAGCAACGTTGGACGCATCGAACGCATCGATAGGTCCCGCGCCAGATTCTCCAGCAATTAATCTTTCCCAACTTGCTTCTCGATTTGCAGCGAGAGGCGAGATGATACCAATACCTGTAATGACAACGCGGCGCATTCTGTCAGCCTCTTAAGCTACGTGAGCTTTAATGTGCGAAACCGCATCACCGACTGAACGGATGTTTTCCTGAACATCATCAGGGATTTCGATGTTGAACTCTTCTTCGAAAGCCATGACCAATTCTACTAGGTCAAGAGAGTCAGCTCCAAGATCGTCGATGAAGCTTGCGCCCTCAACTACTTTATCACCATCAACGTCGAGATTTTCGACTACAATTTTTTTAACGCGATCAAGAACGTCAGACATAAGGAATATCCTCTCTAATGCTGTCTGTAGGACAAGCTCTTACGAGCCATGTGTTGCCGTTAGCACACACTTTGCGAATACGCCAAGCCCTAGGTTACTGTTATGGGCTGTTAGATTATATCATCGCCATCCCACCATTCACATGTAGGGTCTGCCCCGTCACATATGAAGCCTCAGCTGATGCAAGATATACAGCGGCCGCTGCAATGTCACTTCCTTGACCCAAACGTCCAGCCGGGATTCCGCCCATTAACGCCTCTTTTTGAGCGTCAGGCAGAACATCCGTCATCGGTGATTCGATAAATCCCGGCGCAATCGTGTTGGCGGTGATTCCACGACTAGCCACTTCTTGGGCAAGCGATTTGGTGAACCCGATCATGCCCGCTTTAGAAGCGCAATAGTTCGATTGTCCTGGATTACCCGTGACGCCAACGATGGAAGCAATCCCAATGATACGACCGCCACGCGCTTTCATCATTGGTCGAACTGCTTTGCGGCAAAGGCGGAAATAGCTCTCAAGATTTACCCGGATAATATCTTGAAAATCCTCGTCCTTCATTTGCATCAAGAGCTTATCGCGTGTCACGCCTGCATTCGCGATAAGAATGTCGAGCTTACCCGCTTTCTCTATGGCTTGCCCCACCAAAGCATCGGCTTGGTCAGGGTCAGCAAGATCACAAGCAGCAATATGTGTGCGCTCTCCAAGCTCAGCGGCAAGCGCCTCGAGCTTTTCAAGTCTTCTTCCGGACAGAATAACTTCGGCACCGCTGGCATGCATGCCGCGAGCAATGGCCTCACCAATACCGCCTGTTGCACCCGTAACCAGCGCGCTTTTTCCTGTAAGATCAAACATATCGTCTCTCCAATTAACCGTTCAGCTTTGCTGCAACGGCCTCTATTTCATCAGGCGTGCCCATAGTCATGCCCTCAAGTTCTCGCACAGTACGGCGATTCATTACCGATAGAACTTTTCCTGCGCCAGCTTCTATTGTTAGGCCGACACCCTCAGCCGCCATGTATTTCACGCTTTCTGTCCAACGCACCTGCCCTGTTACCTGATCAACAAGTTGTTGGCGTATAGCCGGCGCATCTGAACCAGCCACAGCAGTTACATTGGCGACAAGTGGGGACGATGGAGCTTGCACTTCGATTGAAGCAAGCGCCTCAGACATCGCATCGGCTGCAGGTTGCATCAAAGAGCAATGGAAAGGCGCACTTACCGGCAAGGGAACAGCCTTCTTTATCCCAAGCTCTTTGGCATTCGCGCAGGCCAGTTCAATCGCTTCTTTGCCACCAGAAATAACAATCTGGCCCGGCGCATTATCATTCGCAATCTCGCACGCCCCCTCTTTCGCGCCAATGGCGCATAGAGCGGCGGCCTGTTCTGGTGATGCTCCAAGTAAAGCGGCCATCGCGCCCTGCCCGGCTGGAACCGCTGCCTGCATGGCATTACCGCGTATCCGCAAGATACGTGCGCAATCGGCGACTGAAATTGCACCAGCCGATGCCAGCGCTGAATATTCTCCCAAAGAATGGCCTGCAACAAAGGCAGCTTTATCTGCGCCAATACCATGCGCCTGTTCCAAGGCGCGCATTGCAGCGACGCTAACAGCCATAAGCGCTGGCTGTGTGTTTGCCGTAAGCTTAAGGTCCTGGTCAGAGCCGGACCACATCAACCCGGACAAGTCCTGACCAAGGGCGTCATCGACTTCTTGGAAAACGGCCTTAGCGGCCGAAAAAGTATCGGCGAGATCCTTGCCCATGCCGATGAATTGGCTTCCCTGCCCGGGAAAGATAAAAGCGAACTTTGTCATACAAGGCTCCATAGACTGATTTGCCCGCTTAGAATGCTCCGTTCACTGGTGCAAGCGGGTTGATTCTCTGTCCGTTTTGCGCTTTACGAGCCGCTTCGCAAGGTTTGCGGTCCTCAATTTCGGAATGAGCTGGAAACGAGGGGCCATCGCTGACGGGTTTTCCCACTCTTTAGCGCCGCATTCCAGAACACTTGGGAAAGACAATATGGCACTATACGAGCACGTCCTCATCGCGAGGCCGGACATCTCGCCAGCGCAAGTCGAAACTCTGATGGAAGAACTATCAGAATTTCTTGGCAAGCAAGGCGGAACTGTTGCAAAGACTGAATACTGGGGTCTCCGCAACCTTTCATACCCAATCAATAAACAACGCAAGGGTCACTACGCCCTGTTCAACGTCGATGCGCCTGCCGCAGCGATCCATGAACTAGAGCGACAGCACCGCCTGTCTGACGACATCATGCGTTATATGACTGTCAAAGTTGACGACCTTGAAGAAGGTCCATCTGCAATGATGTCACGTAAGGACCGCGGCCCACGCCGCGACTAGAGGGGAACTAAGAGCATGGCTTCTAAAAACGCCTCTGGCATGAATATCACCAACATCCCGGCACGTCGTTCATTCAGCCGCCGTCGTAAGGTTGATCCGTTTTCTGGCGCGAAAGCCCCGGCAATCGATTATAAAGACGTGAAGATGTTGCAGCGCTACATCTCTGAGAAGGGCAAAATTGTTCCTTCACGGATCACGGCTGTAAACTTCAAGAACCAACGCAAGCTAGCCAAGGCGATTAAACGCGCCCGTATGCTGGCATTGCTTCCATTCACTGTTAAGTAGGAGAATACCAATGCAAATCATTCTCCTCGAACGTGTCGAAAACCTCGGCAATCTCGGTGATGAAGTTAGCGTGAAGAACGGTTTTGCCCGTAACTTCTTGCTTCCTAAAGGCAAAGCGCTTGTCGCAAACGCAAAGAATCGTGCGCGGTTTGAAGCTGAGCGTGAAATCATTGAAAAGCGTAACGCTGAAGCTCGCGAAAATGCGGCTCAGTCTGGTACTGATCTGGATGGCACGACTTTCGTCATCATCCGTCAGTCTGGTGCGACTGGTCAGCTTTACGGTTCAGTTGCTGCACGTGACATCGTTGAAGTTGCTGGCGAAAACGGTCACAAGCTAAAGCGTGAGCAAGTTCGCTTGAACGCGCCGATCAAATCGCTTGGCCTGCATGAAGTATCAATTCGTCTTCATGCCGAAGTTAGCATCACAATCACTGTTAATGTTGCCCGTTCACCTGATGAAGCTGAACGTCAGGAAGCTGGCGAAAACGTCATCGATACAATTGCGACAGAAGCACAAGCTGCTGATGAAGAGCAAGCGATCGCAATGGCTGCTGCCGCTGCTGAACTGGACACTTCTCCAGAAGGCGACGAAGAGTAAACACTCTGCAAAACTATTTAGGAGGCCG
>JAQWGO010000131.1 GCA_029238175.1 Henriciella sp.
ATCAAGTCCGGCCTTGTCACCGGTCTTGCCCATATCACTGGCGGTGGCCTCACAGAGAACACACCCCGTATGTGTCCAGCTGGTTTAGCGCCAAGAATAGACCGGGATGCGTGGACGCCCCTGCCCGTCTTTGATTGGCTGCAGGCTGAAGGCAATATTGCGATCGATGAAATGCACCGCACATTTAACATGGGCATTGGCCTCGTGTTTGCTGTGTCTGCGGACAAGGTTGACGCGGTCCTCACAGAACTTCAACGCCTTGGCGAAACGCCAGTTGTATTAGGCGATCTTGTTGCTTCATGACGAAGTTGCGGCTTGCAATTTTGATCTCTGGCCGCGGCTCCAACATGGAGTCCATTCTGCAATCTGCTGAGGCAGATGATTACCCGCTTGAGCCCGCGCTTGTGCTATCCAACCGTCCTAATGCAGCTGGACTAAAGACCGCCGAAGGCTTGGGTATTCAAACCAAGTCTGTCGATCATACTTTGTTCGATAAGGATCGCGAAGCGTTTGAAGCTGCAATGCAAGTTGCGCTGAAAGAGTCGAAAATAGACATCATCGCGCTTGCCGGGTTCATGCGCATTCTAACGCCTTGGTTTGTGAACAAGTGGGCCGGGCGGTTGGTGAATATTCACCCATCTCTTTTACCTAAATACCCCGGCCTGAATACCCATCTGCGGGCCATAGATGCGGGTGACGCACATGCAGGCTGCAGCGTCCATTGGGTAACTGAGGGCGTGGATGAAGGCCAAGTGATTGATCAAGCCAAAGTGGCAATTGCAGCAGGCGAAACGGCAGCGTCACTCGCAGAAAAGATATTGCCCTTGGAGCATGCGCTTTATCCCGTGGCCTTAGCGAAAGCCGCCAGACAAATCACGCCGCGCTAGGCATTTCAAAATTACTCAAGAAAGCTTTTAGGAAGACGTAAAGGGCTGAGTTTTCCTTCAATTCTTCCTCGCTTAACCCAACAATCAAGCGTCCAATATCGACCAATTGCAATTGCTGCTGGGCGAGTAATTCTTGGTGGTTTTGATGTGCCATGTTCCAGCCTGAAAAAGCCCGCGATACAATCGTTTCTTCTAATAACCGTTTGCAATCGGTATGGCGCCAATCATTCTTTATCCGGCGATAGGCGGCATTCAAATCCTCACCTTTACCTTCTAGAATCTGCAGGAAGCGTCGATCGTGATAGATGAGCATTCCAGTGATATTATAGATTTTATTATTCAGTCTTGAGACTGACAGAATTTTTGCGATGTCGGTGTCCGACATCGCGCGTCTGGCCGTGCTGGTATAGATTAGCCGTTTCATTCGCCCTCAAACTTTCGCGACAATTATGACACGTCAGGCTTAACCGACTGTTTCAAATATATAAAAAAGCCTCCCACGTGGTGAGAGGCTTTAGAAATCATACAATTAGGAAAATTTAGCCAACAATGTCTGCGGCGCTGAAGAATTGCGCAATTTCTAGTTCAGCATTCTCGTCGCTATCTGAACCGTGTGCAGAGTTTTCACCGATAGATTTTGCAAAAAGCTTACGGATTGTTCCGTCCGCAGCTTCAGCAGGGTTCGTTGCGCCCATGATGTCACGGTAGCGTGCGACAGCGTTTTCGCCTTCCAGAACCTGAACAACAACAGGACCAGATGTCATAAACTCAACAAGCTCGCCAAAGAATGGGCGCTCGCTATGAACGCCATAGAAGCGCTCAGCTTGGACTTGAGTCATTTGAATGCGGCGCTGTGCCACGATGCGAAGGCCGCCATCTTCGATGACTTTGTTGACTGCGCCAGTGAGGTTACGCTCGGTTGCGTCAGGTTTGATGATCGAAAAAGTACGTGTTCCAGCCATGTGAGGCTCCTGTAATTCTGGGAGAAAGTTTCAACTTGGCGCGCCTATACAAGCGTCTGCCCTGCCCCGCAACCACCGCTCGCATTCCGCCATGAATTCTTCACATCTGCGTGGAATGCTATACGACTTCAAGATGATAGGAGTTCTAAGATGGGCGGTACTTTACGAATGATGTTGGCATTTGCGGTCTTGGTGGCCGCTGGGTTCGGTATCTATTATTTATGGTCAGGCGAATTGCCGCCTTACACACTGCAGATCGCTGGCACTTATGGCGTCCTGGTTCTATTGACGCTCGTTATTACAATGATCACCAAACCTGCTGGCGAAAAGCACTGATACTATTCAACAACCATTCCTGGTGCGAACTTGGTTGTATCAATAACCCACGGCTCTGCATGGGCGGCGCGTTCAATGTCTTTCACAACGGGATGCGATAAAACAGCGTCAGAGTATGCTTGGCATTTTTCCGGTAATGAAACGCCATAGGTTCGAAACCTCGTCACAACCGGCATAAAGAACGCGTCCGCGGCGCTCCAAGCCCCGAACAGAAATGGTCCATCGCCGCCAAACTGATCAAGTGTGTTCGTCCAAATTTCGATAACGCGCTCTATTTCTTCCTTAAGAGCATCGGTCATTTCAGGAGCGGGTTTTCGAGAACGAATATCGACACCCATATGTGTTTTTAGCTCTAGAAAACCGCCATGCATCTCAGCGCATAGGCTCCGCGCGCGTGCTCGTGCCGTTGAATCAGCAGGCCACACTTTCCCGGCTGGCACTTGTTCAGCCGCCCATTCCGTGATCGCTAAACTATCGTGAACGATAAGTTCATCTGTCACCAAAGCTGGTGCCCGGTGCTGGCCCGTCAGCTCAATCACCTTCTCTTTGGTGCCTGCAACTCCAAGGGGCAGCACCTCTTCATTGACTGCAATTCCTGCAGTGCGAAGGACCAACAGCGCGCGAAGCGACCAAGAAGAATAATTCAAATTTCCCAGAATGAGTTGCTGCATTTACTTACCTGCTTCTGTCCAGCCGCGTTCGCCCTGCTGGAAATAGCGTGCCACAAGACCTGCGTCTTTTGCGGCTTTGAATTGGTCCCGTGCTTTTTGACGTGTCGGTCCATCACCATCGTCGAACATAACCATGCAACGCTCAAACGGCGCATCGGTCGGAACTTCCACGCCATCCATTAGGAGTGCGACTTGCGCAGCATTCTTATTATCAGGTTGATCGGTGATTAGGATTGGTTGTGATGCTGCGTCCAAGCCTGCCGCCTCGGCTTGCCCATGAGGTAGGAAGCTCCGGTCATCATACGTCCATAACGCTTCATCCAACGTCGCCCGCCGCGTCACATCCGGACTAACCGCCAGAACGCGCCACCCACGCTCAAGGCACTTTTCAAGAAGTGGCCCCACAGCCCGTTCCAACGTCGTGCGTTGTAGGTGGTAGAACCACCATTCGGGCTTATCTATTTCAGATGGTTTCGACATAGGGCCTACAGAACGCATACAATTCGCGGAGTTTCAAATCTGCCCAATTTTTAGGCGCCCAATATGTCTTGCTCCACACCGGAGATTCGTAGGGAATATACTTTCCGAGATCAGTCTCGTTAGTCCAAATCCAATTATGCTCCGCACTTAGATCTATGCCAAGCCATTGTAGCTCATCCAAATCAAAGCCTAGTTCTTTCCATACAAACGTGTCTTCGGACACGTTCTCACCATAAGGTGAGAACGCCCCGACAAATTCAGTAAGGGAAATGTTCTTCTTCAATTATCCCTCAAAATTATCTGCGACCCAACGGTCCAGCAAGCGTGGTCCAAAACCACTTGCCCAGCTTGGATCGATCGGAGACTTCTCACCCTCAACCCATGCAACGCCGGCAATATCGAGGTGCGCCCATTTCACGCCATCATTGATGAAGCGTTTGAGGAATTGAGCGGCCGTAATCGATCCCGCCGCACGTCCACCGATATTGCGCATATCGGCGAACTTTGAGTTAAGCAGGCTGTCATACTCAGACCCGAGCGGAAGACGCCAGACGCGCTCGCCTTCGGCCTGTCCAGACTTCGTCAATTGTTCGGCCAACTTGTCATCATTTGTGAACAGACCCGCGTGGTGATGCCCAAGACCAACAACGATAGCGCCTGTAAGCGTCGCTAGATCCACAATCGCGGCTGGCTTGAAATGTTCCTGCGCGTACCAAAGGACATCACACAGAACGAGGCGTCCTTCCGCGTCAGTGTTCTGCACTTCGATCGTCTGTCCAGAAGCCGACGTCAGGATGTCACCGGGACGGATTGCGTCGCCGTCTGGCATATTCTCTACCAAGCCAACCAGCCCCACGACATTTGCTTTTGCCTTACGTGTTGCGAGTGCAACCATAGCGCCAACCACGGCGGCTGACCCGCCCATGTCGCCGCGCATGTCCTCCATGCCCGCACCAGGCTTCAGGGAAATGCCGCCAGTATCAAAACAGACGCCTTTGCCGACAAGGATTGCCGGATCATCGCCAGCCTTGCCACCGTTCCATTTCATGATGCCAAGCTTTGATTCTTTGACGCTGCCCTGTCCCACGCCAAGCATTGAATTCATGCCCAATTTTTTCAGCTCAGCTTCGCCAAGGATTTCAATCTCAAGACCCAGCTCTGCCAATAGTTCAATCTTCGCGGCATATGTTTCTGGGTTCAGGTCATTTGGCGGCATATTCACAAGATCGCGCGCCACGTAAGTGCCTTCACCGGCAGCATCCAACGGCTTGAAGGCCTGTCGCGCGGCTTTCACATCTGTCGTGACAATATTCAAACGCTCAAGTGACGGGAGTTGATCGTCTTTCAATTTCGTTTTGTAGTCGTCGAACCGATATGCGGCCAGCTTTACACCCAGAGCAATTCGAGCGGCCTCAGATGCATCAGCAACGTAGAGATCGAGCCCCTTATAGCCACTATTTGCCTGCGCCTTATAAAGCGAAGCGCCAATCTTTTCTAAAGAACGATCATCGCGATCTTTCTTCCGGCCCGCGCCCAATAACACAGCGCGCTTCGCCTCGGCACTATTCGGGAGGACCACAAAAGCTTGCTGCCCTTCTTTGCCTTTGAAGCGGCTATTAGCGAGTGCGGCTGTAAGTAGGCCATCGACTGACTTGTCTAATTCAGCGGCCTCGGCGGACAGATCGCCGCCTTGATCAACTAAAAAAGCCGTGATCGGCGCTTTAGCGACATCTGTGAATGTAATTTTCATGTTTGAACTCCGTTTAAACGGCAAAGTAAGCATCGACGCGCGCGGCGCAACTCGCTAGGCAGTAAAAACGAACAGAAACAGGTCTTTTTCAACATGAATCAAGTGCAGAAGTATATCTTCTACCGTGTCTTACGGTCAGTGCTGATTATCGTTGGCGGGTTGGCGCTCCTTGCCATTCTCGCTCAAGGCCTCTCGCGAACCGATATTATTGTTGAGAATCGCCAGGGCGCTTTGACTTATTTCAAAATAATAGCGCTTGGTGCGCCTCAAATCATGGCGCTTTTGATTCCTATGGCGATGTTTGTGGCTGGGATATGGGCGCTTAACCGCCTGCACCGTGATAGTGAAATCGTCGTTGCTGAAGCCGCTGGCATGACACGCTGGCAAGTCGCTTCGCCTATCCTCCGCTTGGCTGTGCTGGGCGCAATTGTGCATTTGGGGGTAAATCTTTGGGTTCAGCCAACGGCGCAACGTGAAATGCGGGCAACAGTTAGCGAAGCGCGGGCAGATTTGGCCTCTTCACTTGTGCGTCCCGGCCAATTTACCACGCCGGATGAAAACCTCACCGTTTTTGCACGCGATCAAATAGGATCAGATTTTATCGGTCTTCAAATCGCTGAACGCCCCGGCAAGCCAGACGCAAGGGACTATCTTGCTGAGCGCGGGCGTTTTATCGAAGTCAGTGGTGAGCCAGCTCTCGTCATGTTCGATGTCCAGATACTCGCCCTTGATCAACAAGGGGCCCTGAACATTTTAAATTCAGAACAGCTCACATTCGAACTATCCCCTTTCATCAGAGAAGAGGGGCGATTGATTTTGAAAGCGTCTGATCGATACCTACACGAGCTGATTAATATTGACCGCACCAATTATCAAGAACTTCAAGATGAAGAGGAGTTCTTAGCCGAAGTTAATGCGCGGTTATCTGCTCCGCTTATCAGTATCGCAATGGCCCTTCTTGCTGTGCTAGCGGTCATTGGCGGCAATTTTAGTCGGCGCGGGTATTCTACCCGTATCGTTGTCACATCGGCCGCGGCACTTGGGCTGACGATGACACAGCTCGCGGTTCAATCGGCAAGCGGCGGTGATAAAGCGATGAACTATGTCCAATGGCTTGTGCCGATCATCGCGATTGCCGTTCTATGTTAT
>JAQWGO010000135.1 GCA_029238175.1 Henriciella sp.
AATATAGACAGCCGCACTTGCTAAGAACGCGAGGATAAAAAACAGATACTTCCCGTGTGGAATATGAGTTGCCTGTACGAGCATTCGTTGGTGTTCACGAATACTGGCCCATTTGTGAAGGGAGGCATCTGCGAATGCATCCGTCGCAAATAGATCGACTAAGTCGCGCCGACTCCGATACCTTACGACCACAATGCGATCCCAATCACTTGAGGCATCGACCCAAGAGCTTCCATAAATGGGGTGAGATCCTCTTTTTACCATCAGTGAGATCATGACCTTGCTAAAGCGATCATAGGCCTGTTCACCCGTTCCTGTGAAACCAGCTCCGGCTGGGTAGGTAGCCTTGTCATGGAATTTGTACAGGTTGACCGTGTATACGGGGCGGCCATCGTCGCTTTCCAAAAACGCTCGAAGCGCGATCATATCGTGTTTACCGCCGGGGCTCTGCGCCTGTGCCTCTATCGTTGAGAGGTAGGCGTCAATCTCGGCGTCCGAGAGTGCATGCGCACTCCACTGATACCAATAAAGGAGGCCGGAAAAGATTACGGCCCCAACGCTAATTGAGATAGCCAAAAGTCTGTAGAAAGCCATTGCAATTCCTTCGTATTTAATACTTGCATTTTGCAAGTGCATAAGTCTGGTAGGCTACCTAATTGTGTTTTGCAAGTGCTTGTGCTAGTCATCCTTATGCTCAGAAATTCGAAAGCCTGCCGGTCGAACTGCCCCATCAACTTCGTGCTCGAAACATTTGGAGACAAGTGGACATTGCTCATTGTGCGCGATTTGATGTTCCACAATAAACGGACATTTTTGGAGTTTATGGAGTCAGACGAAAAGATCTCCAGCAACATTCTGACGGAGCGATTGCGTCGTTTGGAAGATCACGGCATTGTCGAAAAAAATACATCTCCAAACAATCGATCCAGTTTCATCTACACTCTTACCTCCAAAGGGGCAGACCTTTTGCCGGTGATGCTTGAAGTGACGGCGTGGAGCGCGAAACACGATTCTTCAACCAACACGCCGGACGGTTTTCTAGATGCATTCAACTCAGACAGAGACGGTGTGATCTCATCATTTAGGTCTGTGATTAATACTGACCGTAAGTGACTAGGTCGGAGCGAAACGTTGAAGCCGAGGGGCTTAAGCTCGCCATATCTAAGACGCTCGGCTAACGACCGCTTCTGGGATTTTGCAGAGGTCCCAACAATAACTCTTGCAAGTCCCTATAAGTGGACGCTTTTTCATGTTTTTCTGCGGGAACAGACGAAGAATTTTCGGCCTGACTGGGCAAAGCAAGCCATTTTTTTGATTAAGTTATCATTGGTTTGCACGGGGCGCCATATCGCGTGAATACAGATTATCGCACCCACGCACCGGGTGCGTTCGTGCTGTATCCAATGGCTCTATAAGCCGCATCGATCAGGCTCTGGCAGCGCTCATTCAGCAGTAATCCATTTCCCATTTGGGTCATTGTATAGCTGAAAGCCAGACCGCATTCGGGGTCTGCAAAGCCAATAGATCCGCCCGCACCGACATGTCCAAAGGCTTTTTCGCCAATGATCGCGGACTGGCGGTTTTTCGCTGGTAACAGCGCCCGATTGTCCATCGACTTCATAAAGCCCGGTCCAAACCGCGTTGGGATTAGCAATGTGGCATCCATCCGTGTTGCGGTTGTGACCTGGCTCATCGCGACAACGCGTTCTTTCGATACGAGTGATCCGTCATTGACCGCAAGCGGTGTGTACATGGCAACCTGTCCGCGCGCGTTGGAGATGCCGCCCGCACCGCCAATTTCGGCTTTGTGCGCTTCTGGATCGTTGAAGTTCCAACCGCCATTATTCATGAAAGACAGATGCTGGATCGAACTTGGATCGGTAAAAAGCGCCATTGTGAAATCTGACGGCTCGTCGCCTTCTTGAGGCGCGTAAGGAAGGATGGGGGCAATTGTGCGGTCAAAACCGTCTGGAATGCCAATCCAGAAATCAGCGCCAGTTGGCCCGGCAACCTCGTCACGGAAGAACTGACCTAGTGATTTGCCAGACACACGTCGCACCAGCTCACCAACTGTCCAACCAAAATTGACCATGTGGTAGCCATTGCGTGTACCGGGGTCCCAAAACGGAACCTCGTCTTCCATACGCGTGATCATATAGTCCCAATCAAGGAAACCACCCGGCTTTACCGGGTCTTTCAATGCGGGCAGGGCGCTTTCATGGTTCAGCATCATCGCGACAGTCGTTTTGTCTTTGCCGTGCTTGCCAAATTCCGGCCAATACTCTGTCACCAGAGCATCTGGATCGAGTTGTCCGCGATCAATCAGGATGTGTGCGCAAATGGCTGTCGCTGCTTTGGTGCAGGAAAATACAATTGAAAGCGTATCTTCTTCCCAAGTTTGTTTGGTTTCCGGATCGGCGACGCCGCCCCAAAGATCAACAAGGGTTTCCCCATTCAAGCTTAAGCAAACCGAAGCGCCGGATTCGCCGCGTTCCTCAAAGTTTCGTTGAAACTCCTCTTTGAGTTCAGCAAACTTCGCATTGCAGTGACCTGATACCGTCATGTTGAATCCTCCTGAACTCATCTTGTCGTTGTCACAGGCTGAGATCAACGATGCCGCCGCGAAAAGCTATGTTGTCGTAATCTGCGGTTTTCACAGAGTAGCATCGCATTGCTAGCTGGAAAGAATACCCTGCTACAAGATCGCGGCCTCTGCGAAAATTGATAAATCAAAGATTTTCGTTGAAGGATTTCTGCGGGAATGTTAGCGATACCAAAAGCCGATTAAGCAAGCTTACTAGCTCGTTTTTAATATGCGTTCCACAAACCGTGGAGCATCTGATAGAAAAGTTTGCCGATAGGGTGTCGGCTCTCCTTCCTTCAGAATAGTCATTTGAACGACTAGAAAACACAAACGGGAGAAGACCTTTGACGAAGACCACTCGCACTACAGTATCAGTTCTTGCGCTAGCATCGGCTGCATTATTGACCGCCTGCAATGCTGGAAACTCCAAGGCTGAAGTTAAGGGTCAGCCTGAGGTTGAAGTGGCGCCCAAAGAGGTGAAGATAAACCCGGAGAATTGGCCGGTGGTGGAAACCCAGCCACTCGATCCTGCTGTTGAAGCTCAAATTGATGCCATCATGGCGGCGATGACGCTTGAGCAAAAAGTGGGGCAGGTCATTCAAGCTGACAGCGGTTCAGTAACGCCCGAAGAAGTAAAGGAATACCGCCTTGGTTCAGTATTAAGCGGCGGCAATTCGGCACCGGGACCAGAGCCTTATGCAGATGCTCAAACATGGCTTGACGCCGCCGACGCATATTTTGAGGCATCGGTCGATCCAGAAGGTGTCGAGCTTGCCATTCCAATCATTTGGGGAATCGATGCCGTTCACGGACATGCCAACCTTACGGGTGCGGTTGTATTTCCTCACAATATTGGACTCGGAGCAGCAAATAATCCTGATCTAATTGAAGAAATCTACAAAGCGACGGCTCGCGAGCTAAGAGTTTCAGGTCACGATTGGACGTTTGCGCCAACACTCGCAGTGCCACAGGATGACCGTTGGGGCCGAACATATGAAGGGTTTTCAGAAAGCCCTGATCTCGTTGCATCATATGGTGGCCGCATCGTTCACGGTCTTCAGGGCCGCATTGGCGATGATGATTTTCTTGGCGAAGAGCGCGTTCTAACAAGCGCGAAACACTTTGTCGGTGATGGCGGAACAAAGGATGGTGTCGACCAAGGCGACGCACAAATAAGTGAAGCAGAACTGCGCGATATCCACGCGGCCGGTTACGTCACTGCGATTGCAGCTGAAGCGCAGACCGTTATGGCAAGTTTTTCGGCGTGGAACGGCGAACGCATGCATGGTCAAAAAGAACTCCTCACGGACGTTCTGAAAGGGCGCATGAACTTCCACGGGTTCGTTATTGGCGATTGGAATGGTCACGCGCTTATTCCGGGATGTACCGCAACCGATTGTCCAGAATCGCTAATTGCTGGTGTCGACATGTATATGGCGCCGGATAGCTGGAAGGGGCTTTGGGAATCAACGCACAAGCACGTAAATTCAGGCCGTATTCCAATGGATCGCCTTGATGAGGCAGTGCGCAGAATTCTGCGGGTCAAGATCAATGCAGGACTATTTGATAGCCCCGTAAAGCCTAGTGATCGTCCTTTGGCTGGCGATCTTTCAATCCTTGCCTCACCTGAGCACCGCGCGATTGCACGTCAATCGGTTCGTGAATCTCTCGTGCTACTTAAGAATACAGATAACCTTCTGCCGCTTGATCCGTCGAAACGTATCATGGTGGTTGGCGACGGCGCTGATAGCATCACCAAAGTGGCGGGTGGTTGGACGCTGTCTTGGCAGGGCGGTGGCTACTCAAACGATAAGTTCCCGAACGGTGAGACCGTACTGTCCGGCCTTCAGGATGTTGTCGACGCTGCTGGCGGAGAGCTTATCTTTGACGCCGATGGCACAAGCGACGCCGAAGCGGACGTGGTTATCGCGATCTATGGCGAAAACCCTTATGCAGAATTTCAAGGTGATGTCGCGAACGT
>JAQWGO010000171.1 GCA_029238175.1 Henriciella sp.
CCATGAGATGGCTCGACATCAACGTCTATCACGCCTTCACCGACAATCGGAAACTCAAACTGACTAATCTGGTAGCCTTGCGGCAGATCAGGATAGAAATAGTTCTTCCTGTCAAATCTGGACACCTTGTTGATTTGGGCATTCAAACCAAGGCCTGTTCTTACCGCCTGCTCTACGCAAAACGCATTTATAACCGGAAGCATGCCAGGCATCGCAGCATCAACTAATGATACATTCTGATTAGGATCAGCGCCAAACTGTGTGGATGCACCTGAAAACAGCTTCGCGTTCGAAGCAATTTGTGCGTGAATCTCCAGACCGAGAACCACTTCCCAATCTCCAGTTTCGCCTTTTAGGGTATAGCGCGCGCGTTCAGCCATTGCCTTCATCCTTAACTCGTAATTTGGGGTTCATAGCGTCACACGCTAAGCCATTCTAGTCTTTATTGCGGGGAAAGCGCACTGATAATTCCGAGTATTCAATGTTAGCCGATCGATTCATCTGATTTGGCCTTGGCAGCTTCGATGCGTTCGCGCCGGGCAGCCATACGGCGATCGATATCGTGCTCTCTTTTGCCAAGGATGCTGAAACCCCTAGGCTGAGGTCGAGCGTCTTTCCCCTTTGCGCGCCAACGCATGATCCGTTCGACGATCATTGCGGTGCGAAACGACGCATATATTGCCGCAATAAGAGAGACAGCCCAGATATGGCGCGTATTCGGATCAAACGGGTTTTGACCAACGCCAAACGCCATGGCCGCCACCAAGATCAAGCAAACGGCAAATGCAATTGCAAAGTAAAGCAGGAAACGCGTCCGACGGCTCATGACGATGATCTATCCTTCTGGCGTGCTGCAATACGTCTCTCAACGGCCTCAGGGGAATAATCCTCAGTTTCCGGGTCAGACCCAATAAAGTCAAACAGAATTGAGCCAAGCAAGGCGATAGCTGGAAAGGTTAGTATTGCGATGACGATTGCTGGAACGACCTCTAGATCGCCATAAAATACGTCAGTGCCTAACCAGCCTTGTGTCGTAGTTAAAAAGGCGATTGCCAGCAGGAATACCGCAATCGCTACGCGCAGCCATCTTGGTCGCAAGAAATCTGGAAGCATATGTACAACCTCTACGGGTCTAACTTACCACCACTTGCTTGGTTTAGCCACAAATCCAGCGGCTTCTTCGATGGCGCCAGCAACACGGAAACAAGTCGCCTCATCAAGTGCTTTGCCAATGACTTGTAGCCCGAGAGGCAATCCCTGAGCGTCAATTGCAGCGGGAACAGATATACCCGGCAGACCGGCGAGATTAGCCGTCACGGTAAAAATATCATTCAAATACATCTGAACCGGGTCGCCAGTCTTTTCGCCATAGGCGAAAGCAGCGCTTGGGCAGGTCGGTGTTAGTAAAGCGTCCACGTCCTCAAATACTGTCTCGAAATCTTGGAGAATGCGTGTGCGCACTTTTTGTGCACGGATATAGTATGCATCGTAGTACCCGGAGGATAATACGTACGTTCCGATCAACAAACGGCGCTGCACTTCTTCGCCAAACCCACTCGCGCGCGTGCCCTCATAGGTGCTTGTAAGATTGTCGCCTTGAACACGAGCGCCGTAACGCATGCCGTCATAGCGGGCCAAATTCGAAGATGCCTCTGCTGGCGCGACAATATAGTAAGCTGGAAGAGCGTACTTCGTATGCGGCAATGAAACATCGACGATTTCAGCGCCCATCTCCTGTAGCCATTTGATGCCCTGGGCCCACAGGTCTTCAATCTCCTGCGGCATGCCATCAACACGGTACTCTTTCGGAACGCCGATGCGCATGCCCTTAACGCCTTTGGAGACATCTTCTAGCCAATTCGGTGTTTCTACCGAAAGCGAAGTTGAATCTTTAGGGTCATGAGAGCACATTATTTCGGAAAGAAGAGCTGCATCGGCAACATTCTTGGTTATGGGGCCAGCTTGATCAAGCGAGCTCGCAAAAGCGACCATCCCATAGCGAGACGCGCGGCCATAGGTTGGCTTGATGCCGACCGTGCCGGTAAATGCGGCGGGCTGACGAATGGAGCCACCCGTATCTGACGCTGTCGCAGCAAGACACATATCGGCAGCAACCGCAGTCGCAGATCCCCCTGACGAACCACCAGACGTTAAAGTCGCATTGCTTCCGTCTCTGCGCCAAGGGTTTGATGGCGGACCAAAGCGTGACGTCTCATTCGATGAGCCCATCGCAAACTCATCCATATTGAGCTTACCCAGCATAACGGCGCCGGCGTCCCAGAGGTTCTGCGTGACGGTGCTTTCGTAGGTCGGCGTGAACTCATCCAGAATGTTAGAACATGCAGTCGTGCGAACGCCCTTGGTGCAATAAAGATCTTTAATGCCGAGCGGAGCGCCGTCTAAGCGACCAGCCTTACCCGCTGCGCGTCTTTCGTCAGACGCATCTGCCATGCCGAGTGCTTTTTCTGGGGTCTTCACCACATAGGCGTTGAGCGTGTCATTCGACGCCTCAATTGCATCGACAAAGGCTTGCGTTAACTCGCGACTTGAAAAGCTTTTGCTCTCAAGTCCAGACATAGCATCTGTGAGGGTCAGTTTGGTGAGTTCGCTCATGCGATCCCCTGTATCTAAGCGTGTAAAATCTGAGCGTCTTCGTATGCCGCCTTCCAGCTGCTAGCAAGTCGAAACACTGCAGGAAACGCTATTTACTTGTTCGGCCGCTCCGGGGCGCCAAATCCGCAATATCAAATTGTTGATTGGACGAAGTTACAGGGGCATGAAACAATTGCGGAACAGGAGAATCGAATGACTAAGCACCAGATCGTCTTTGCCGCGATGACTTTCATACTCGCTGCATGCGCTACCGGTATGGATGGTTCTGAAGAGCCAAAGAAAATGTCTTGGGAAACCGACGAACGCCTTGGCGAAAGAGTGGACAAGATTTGCTTTGGTTCAAATATTGATGGATTCAAGCAGACGACGCGCACTTCAGTAGTCGTCTCCGAAGGCCGGGATGATTATCTAATAGAGACTTATCGCGGTTGCTTTGACCTGTCCTCGGCCGGAAGCCTCTCACTTCAGAATAGAGGTGCCTGCCTGCGCAAAGGTGATCGCATACGGCCGTTTCAGAGTGCGTTTGGACCAAGCACCCAAGATTTTCACTCGGATACGTGTTTGATTAAGGCGATCTACGAGTGGGATCGGACGACGACTGAAGCGCCAACGAATACCGACGCTTTAGACGAATAATCTATTCAACCGCTTTCGGTACGACGAAGAAACCTTCGTCAGACTTGGGCGCGTTCGCAAGAATTTGATCCTGAATGCCGCCATCGGTAACCACATCTTCACGCATTGGCAGCGCGGCCGCGACGACAGATGTCATCGGCTCAACACCCTCAATGTCAACTTCGTTCAATTGCTCGATCCAGCCCATAATGCCGGTTAGCTCTCCAGCAAGTTGTTCAAGACGCTCTTCTGGCACAGCGATGCGTGACAGTCGGGCAACTTTTCTAACATCTTCTTTAGTGACGCTCATGGGGAACTCCAATTGACGACTTCGCGTATACGCGCGACTGACAAGAAGTTCAAGACTATGCCACAGATCGACTTGCAAAATTTTCCACCAATCGGACCGCTCCTTGCCATTGATCCAGGCACGAGGACGCTTGGTATTGCCGCAAGTGACAGTCTACGGATGATTGCAACGCCGGTAGAGGTAATCGCTCGCGGAAAGAAGTTAGCGCCTACGCTAAAGCGCCTATTTGAAATCTATGACGATCGAAATTGTGTAGGTATCGTTATGGGTCTGCCACTAAACATGGATGGCAGCGCCGGTCCGCGGGTTCAGTCGGTAAAGGCACTGGCGCACAATATTGTTGCAGCCCGTGACATTCCGCTCGCCTATCAAGACGAACGGCTTACCAGTGCCGAAGCAGAACGTGTAATGATTGCTGCAGATATGAGCCGTGCGCGCCGCGCCGAAGTCATTGATGCTTCAGCGGCTTCTATCATTCTGCAAACGGCAATGGACCGATTGGCAAATCTATAGACGCCGCTAGGGCGCGAGGATCGTGTCGAGTACGAGCGACATACGTTTTGAAAATTGCTCTCGTGTCATGCCCTGCCCTTTTGACAGAACTTCAAATTCGCTGCCTCGAGATACCGCCACAAGCATTCGGGCAGCTTCAAGTGGCCGGTCAGCACCTAGTCTTTCAAGCGGGTCCGAAAGCCAGCTTTCCAAGGTGCGCGACCAGGCAGCGACCTGCATTCTCATAGAGTGGTCACGTCCAGCAAAAAGAATCATCTCGTACTCAATGGCTTCAAGTCCACCTTGTTCGGGTTGCAGTGTCGTCATACCGCCGAGGAACCGGATGAAGTCCTCACGTTCCAAAACTGGACGTTCGGTCAAGGTAGCAACGAGGGCTTTCTGGTAGTCGTCGATGTAGAGTGCAAAAGCATCCCGCACGAGATCTTCTCGCGATGCAAAATGATAAGTGGTTGTCCCAGGTGAAACACTCGCCAAAGCCGCCACAGCACGATGTGTGACTTTATCGACACCTTTTTTCGAAATGATATCAAGTGCCGCTCGCAATATACGCTCGCGATTAGCACCTCTTGATGATGATTTCGTCTGTTGAGACGCTTCGGACATCCGTACAATCCATTCGTTCGAGCGTTAGAACGTAACGCAATCGCAACAAACACTGCAATCCCCAGACCGCAGAAAGTTACCTTCTGCTCATCTATGCAGAGAACACGCCAACAAGTCTGCAAATTTCGGTAATCAAAACCGTTTTAGTGACGATTTCGCAATTAGTAGAGGTTCTGTCCTATCGCGTTGACAGGCTTGGATCGCCCAATGATTACGAAGTCGAAACTAAAGGGTTAATGCTATGAAACGCTATCTACTGGCTGCGCTTACGACGATCGGGTTTGGTCTTACATCGGCTTTTTCAGCGAGCGCGTTATCAAGCGCCGAGTACCCCCCCAGCGCAAATGTTGGCCAGTGCTTTGCTCGAGTGCTGTCCCCGGATGTCATCGAGACGATTAGCGAACGTGTAGAAGCAACAGCAGCATCGACGAAGCAGCGGGTTATTCCTGCGGTCTACGAAACACAAACCTTCAGAGTTAAGGTGAAGGAAGAGACGACAGCTTATCGCACAGTCCCAGCAATTTACGAAACTGTCACCGAACAGGTTCTTGTCGAGCCGGAACGCGAAATACTTGTTGCAATTCCAGCAAAATACGAAAGCTGGACGGAAACAATGGAGATTGAGCCGGCTCGGATGGTCTGGAAAGCTGGCGATGGTCTATATGGACGTGGAATGGCAGGAACAGGAACTGTAGCGCCGACTTCAGGAGAGGTGGCGACAGGTGAAGTGCTCTGCAGAGTTATGCAGCCAGCAAAAGTACGCACCGTACGCCGCACGCGCCAGATAGAACCAGCCCGCACTGAAGTGCGCGTTGTGCCAGCAAAGTACAGAACTGTTTCAAGGCAGGTTGTCAGCACACCGCCACGTGTCGAAACAATTATTATTGATGCGGAGTACGCGGACATCCCTGTACAAGTGATGGTTCGCGCGGAGCAGATTGAGCAGCAAGTCATTCCTGCCACCTACAGGACCGTGGAACGCCAAGTCGTTCGAAGCAAAGGTGGACTGCAATGGGCCGAAGTGCTTTTCGACACCAACTCTACTGCATCAAAAGTCGCCGAAATCCAGCGCGCACTTGGAGCAACAGGATATACAGTTGCTGTTGACGGGGTTTATGGACCGCAAACACAGCGGGCAATGGAAAGTTTCCAGAGAACCAATGGGCTAGCAGTTGGATCTATGACGGTTGAGACGGTTCAAGCGCTCAACGTCAATCCTTACGTTTAGACTGCCTCATTCCCCAAAGAGTTTGAGGAGACAAGGGTCAACTGCAATAGTATTTACAGATCAGCTCATTCGGACAATTGAACGAATCGTTGCGTAATCAAAATATACTACACGGTCTTGACGTAGCCTCTCTAAGGCTCGAAACCATTTCAACAGCGTCTTGGGTGGTTTGAATGATTTGGTATTTGGCGGCAATTGTCAGCGGTTATGCATTGGGATCAATTCCGTTTGGATTACTCATAACTCGGCTAGCTGGCCTAGGCGACATTCGAACCATTGGTTCAGGCAATATTGGCGCAACGAACGTTCTAAGAACTGGCCGCAAGGACCTCGCCCTCGCAACACTCCTGCTTGATAGTCTAAAAGCCGGATTGGCCTATTTCGCGTTCGCTATGTTATCGGGTGACCGGAATGTTGGTCTTGTTGCGGGCGGAGTTGCATTCCTCGGGCATTGCTACCCTATTTGGTTGAAATTCAAAGGTGGGAAAGGTGTGGCGACATATTCAGGCCTATTGCTATTCTCATTCTGGTGGAAGGTTTTTGCGATAGGCGCGGTTGTCTGGGTTGGCTTGTTCGCGTTGACGCGGATTTCTTCCTTATCAGCTCTAACTGCCGCGATTGTTGTACCAGTAGCTGCGCTGCTCCTCGGAGAGCCAAGAACTGCATTGGCGATATTAGTCGCTCTGAGCGTGCTCGTATTTTGGACGCATCGAGAGAATATTGGCCGTTTGCTACGCGGTGAAGAACCAAAATTTGGACAGAAGAAACCACCGGAATGATTAAGCGCGAAATAAGCGTCGATGAACGCATAGATTGGGTACGTTTGGCGCGAACGCCTCGAGTTGGCCCCGTTACGTTCTTTCAGCTTTTGAGAAAGTTTGGCTCGGCGACTGATGCGCTATCGCAGTTACCAAGCCTCGTTCGAAAGGGCGGCGCACCAAAGCCGCCAGCTAGAGAAGCAATAGTCCAAGAGCTTGAGAAGTTGGACCAATACGGCGCCAGGACGGTCTGTGCGATCGAACCTAAATACCCAAATCTACTGTCCGCGCTACAGTCGCCGCCTCCTGTACTATCTGCGTTGGGTAACTTGGAAATCGCGCAGAGGCCTTCTGTCGCAATTGTAGGTGCGAGAGACGCCTCGGCCGCAGGAAGAAAACTTGCGCGAGATATCGCTGCGATTCTATCACAATCCGGGTTCGCAACCGTATCTGGCTTGGCGCGCGGCATCGATGGTGAGGTTCATGCGGCCAGTTTAACCGGTGGCACAATCGCTGTTCTTGGCGGCGGCGTAGATCATGTCTACCCGTCCCAA
>JAQWGO010000178.1 GCA_029238175.1 Henriciella sp.
CGTTTGAACAGAACCGACTTGCCTTCCATGACCGGCTTCGACGCCATAGGCCCCAGATCGCCAAGCCCAAGGATCGCCGTACCGTTAGAAATCACCGCGACAGTGTTGCCTTTGGCGGTGTAGTCATACGCTAAGTCTTCATCTTCTGCGATCGCCAGAACAGGGATTGCCACGCCCGGACTATAAGCCAAGGACAGATCACGCTGGGTCTGCATCGGCTTGGTCGGCAACATCGAAATCTTGCCTGGTGTCGGCTGTGAGTGGAAATCAAGAGCTTCCTGATCCGTGAAACTTGGGCGCTTAGTAGTCATTAGGCTCAGCCTTTCTGGGCTTGGGCAGGGCTTTGGCGGTCAAAATACATTTTAGCCTCACTAAGCCTGTCCGAAGGGGGCGACAACCCGCAATGCTTCACGTATTCCAGTCGGGATGGACTGGAATCGGTAGGAAAATGCCTGACAGCGGCGGACAAGTGAATAAGGCCAAGGCCCCCACCCCTTTTATGGCGCAATATTTGTCCATAAAGGCGCAGCATCCTGATGCGTTATTGTTTTTTCGCATGGGCGACTTTTACGAGCTGTTTTTTGAAGATGCCGTCCGCGCAGCAGACATACTCTCGATCACGCTGACCGCTCGCGGTGAATATGACGGTAAACCCATCCCTATGGCGGGCGTGCCGTATCATGCCGCTGAAGGTTATCTAGCCAAACTGATAAAATCGGGTGAGCGCGTTGCGGTTTGCGAGCAAACCGAAAGCCCTGCAGAGGCCAAAAAACGCGGCTCTAAATCCATTGTGAACCGCGACATTGTCAGGATTGTAACGCCAGGCACGATTACCGAAGATACATTGCTTCCCCCCAAACAAGGTCAGGCTCTGGTCGCCATCGCGTTCACGTCAGGCGGCGCGGAGGCTGCGTTAGCTGCGTGTGATGTCTCGACCGGATATTTTGAAGTCCGCAACTTTGCTCCCGAAGCTATAGGCGAGACACTCTCAGCACTCCCAATCACTGAGCTACTGCTTACGGATGCGGATGCAGAACGCCCGCTATCTATGGCGATGATCGAAGCGTTACGGCCATCGCTAACGCATCGTCCGAATAGCTCAGCGAGCGTGAAGTCTGGCGAACGCCTGTTAAAAGAGACGTTCAAAGTCGCTGCCCTCGACGCGTATGGATCGTTTTCAAAGGCTGAGCTTTCAGCGTGCGCAATCTTGCTGGACTATCTCTCGATCACACAGGCTGGGGCAGACATCCGTCTCGATCCGCCGGCACGCGGCGCGGCGACACCTGCCCTCGCGATTGATCCTGCCACACGCGCTAGCTTGGAAATCGACACCGCGATCAATGGCACGCGCCAAGGCACTCTATTGGCGACAGTGGATAGAACGCTAACAGCGCCGGGCGCGCGCTTGCTGGGCTCTAGCTTGGCTAGACCAGAAACGACCGCCCATGTCATTAGTGCGCGACATGACGCGATAGAATTCTTCCTCGCCAACGATCATTTGCGTGAAACCATCCGCAAAGCCTTGAATGCCGCACCAGACTTGGAACGCGCGCGGTCTAGAATTAGGCTAGGGCGTGGCGGCCCACGCGATCTGGCGGCTATCGGAATTGCTCTGAAAGCTGGTGAAAAGGCTGTTTCTGAAGTCACCAGAGCCAGCACAAACCCACCGCCACTTATCGAAAGCGCTCTTCAAGCCCTCACTCTGTCAAACGCGCCAGAACTTTCGAGCCTGACCCATGATCTAGGCCAAGCGCTGCAAGAAGACCTCCCAGCGCTCGCAAGAGATGGGAATTTCATCGCACTTGGCTGGGATTCAGCATTAGACGAGGCGAGGAGCCTTAAATCTGACAGCCGCCGGATTATTGCCGAGCTGCAAACGAAATATGCGGATCAAACAGCGATCCCAAGCTTGAAGATCAAATTCAACAATGTGCTTGGCTATTTTATCGACGTCACCGCCCGCCACGCAGACCCAATGATGCAGGCACCATTAGCGGAAACCTTTATCCATCGCCAAACGCTAGCAAGCAATGTGCGCTTTTCAACGCCTGAGCTTTCAGAGCTAGCCGGGAAGATTTCACGTGCCGATGATATAGCAAAAGGACGCGAGCTAGCGATCTTTGAAACCTTCGCGCACCGTATTGAAACGCAATCCATCCCTCTAACCGCTGCTGCTCATGCGCTCGCGGAATTAGATGTGGCGGCGGCTAGCGCAGAATGGGCGACCGAATCTGGCGCAATTCGGCCAACGCTCTCAGAACGTCCCATTTTCGAAGCCGATGGCCTGCGCCACCCCGTCGTTGAAGCTGCCCTCCGCAAGCAAGGTGATGGCTTCACGGCCAACGCATTAAGCTTAGATGCCAGCGGCGACGCGGCACCGCGCCTTGCACTTGTGACCGGACCGAACATGGCAGGTAAGTCGATTTACCTGCGCCAAGCCTGTCTCGCAGTTATACTCGCTCAAGCAGGGCTTTATGTGCCCGCTCGCAGCCTGACCCTTGGCTTGGCTGACCGTGTCTTCTCGCGTGTCGGTGCAAGCGATGATCTCTCCCGCGGGCGCTCGACTTTCATGGTTGAAATGGTTGAGACAGCGGCAATCCTAACCCAAGCAACCGCAAACTCATTCGTCATTCTCGACGAAGTTGGTCGTGGCACCAGTACGTATGACGGTCTCGCGATTGCTTGGGCGGCGGTTGAGCATCTGCACAATACCAATAAGTGCCGCGCCCTGTTTGCAACGCACTATCATGAGCTTACAGGTTTAGCTGACGATCTGGCTTCGGCCACTAATCTCTCCCTCAGAGCTAAAGAGTGGAAAGACGACCTTGTATTCTTACACGATGTGCAACCTGGACCAGCAGATCGCAGTTACGGCGTTCAGGTCGCGCGGCTTGCTGGATTACCGCCTCGCGCCGTGAAGCGGGCTGAGCAAGTTCTGAAACGACTCGAAGCCAGTCCAGATGCGGTCGATGCACTGCCTCTATTTGCAGCGGCAGAAGAACCAGAAGCGATAGAAATCACCGCCACCCATCCCGCGCTCGATCTACTAAACACAATCGACCCAGACACGCTGACGCCTCGCGAGGCTTTGGACCTCATCTATAAGCTTAAAGATCAGGGCTAACCTCTTCGATGGACGCCGCCCCAATTTTCGCCTACACACCCCCTTCTGGAGCAGCGGCAAAGACCCGCGCCCGTGCAAGCTAGGACAACCTTAAAGGACCACATGGCCTACGAAACATTGCTCACAGAGGTGGATGGCGCAGTTGCCACTATCACTCTGAACCGCCCCGATGCGCTCAACGCTTTTAACAATCAATTGATGGATGAACTTACTGCGGCGCTCGATCGCTTTGATGAAGATCCGGAAATTGGCTGTATTGTCATCACTGGCTCGAAGAAAGCATTCGCGGCTGGCGCCGACATTAAGGAGATGCGCGAGCTCTCTTATATGGACGCCTACTATAAAGACTTCATCACTAAAAACTGGGAACGCGCGGCACGTATGCGCAAACCCTTGATTGCGGCCGTAAATGGCTATGCGCTTGGCGGTGGTTGCGAGCTTGCAATGATGTGTGATTTCATCCTCGCAGGTGACAAAGCCAAGTTTGGTCAGCCTGAGATCACCATTGGTGTTTCACCTGGCGCGGGCGGCACACAGCGCCTCACCCGTTTCGCGGGCAAGTCCAAAGCGATGGAAATGTGCCTGACAGGACGCATGATGGATGCCAAGGAAGCAGAAAGCTGCGGTCTCGTCTCCCGTATCGTCGACGCTGATGATTTGGTGGCTGAAGCTAAGGACGTGGCAAAAAAGATTGCCTCTATGCCACGCGCGGCGGCGATGCTGACAAAAGAAATGGTCAACGCAGCCTACGAAACACCGCTTTCTCAAGGGGTTATGTTTGAACGTCGCTTGTTCCACTCCCTGTTCGCAACAGAAGACCAGAAAGAGGGTATGACAGCCTTTGTTGAGAAGCGTCCACCGCACTTCAAGAACCAGTAAATTCGAAGGAACTGTAAAGACTCAAGAAGAGTCTGCAGAATCTTCAAGAGTCCGGTGCAGGAACGGTTGACGCCGCCAGCCCGTTTATGTAACTACCGCGCTTTCCGCCAGATAAGGCGATAAGGAGTTTTAGATGGCGAATACCCGCTCTGCCAAGAAAATGGTGCGCAAAATTGAAACGCGCACCGCAGTGAACACAGCACGTCGTTCACGTATGCGTACCTTCATCCGTAAGGTCGAAGAAGCAATTGAATCTGGTGATCAGTCAGCCGCGACTGAAGCGCTGAAAGCTGCTCAGCCAGAAATCATGCGTGCTTCTCAAAAAGGCGTTCTTCATAAGAACACGTCTTCACGCAAAATCTCTCGTCTTTCTGCCCGCGTTAAGGCGATGGCATAAGCGACCAATAATCGGTCTCTATACTGACGAAAATGCATAGCCCGCTGGCCTCGCCATGCGGGCTTTTTCTATGCAATAAAGAACGTAAAATGCACCGCCAAAAAAATGTAGAATTACACAGATTTCCCAACTGCGCGCCGTTGACAGAACAAAGCCTGAAAAGCCAGCAGGGGCCGGGCATCCAAACCTGTCAATGAAACTTTTTGCAGACAAAATTCGCCTGATTCTACAAGGGCTTTCAGAGAGTCAACCGGGACTCTACCCACAGAAAAAAGATTTGTCTGTTGCAAGGATTTTCTGGCTCTGGTTAACTAAGTCAATCGACGGAATGTCTTCTGTGTACAGCGTATTATTTGGGGCAGGCGAGTTAAGCCTGAACAGGAGACGTGTGCCTTTCGTCGGTCGCCACGATGAAAAAAATTAAAAGAATAAGAAAGGTGCATCTTATGGGGCTGAATAATGGGGTTGGGACGCAGAATGCTGGATCAACCGGGGGAGATGATGGCGACACGCCAGGCGCTAAGGATCTGTGGACACAGACTCTAGAAGCGACGCGAGGCGGCATCACACCTAACGATTTTAATAAATGGCTCGGATCCATTCGCTTTGCGGCAGAGATTAACAACGCAATTGTTATCGCTGCACCTGATCAACTTACGCTTGACCGGGTCAGCAGCGAATATGCTCGCCCTCTACAACAGGCTTGGAGAAGCGTTGATCCAAAAGCACGACGCCTAAAGTTCGAACTTTGGTCGCGCGTCCCTAGCGACATTCGCGACATGGTTGGTGATCCGTGGGCGAAGATTGAGGAAAGCGTTGCACCCGCTGAATCTAAATCTGACGATACCGCCACCTCACAGACTATGAGCTTCGATACTCTGGTTACGGGCCCGTCGAACGCACGTGCTGTTGGCCTTGGCAAACGTCTGGCCGAAGGCGCGCCAATTCCAGCCGGCGTAATCGTCGTTTACGGCCAACCTGGGACAGGTAAAACACACATCCTGAAAGCGATTGAGGCCGAAGCAGCACGCCACAATGATAAACGCCGCATGGCCTATATCTCTGCTGAGGAGTTCATGACGCGCTTTGTTGATGGCGCTCGCTCCGGCGACACAAGGGAGCTCCAAGCTTTCGTGAAACAAAACGATCTTCTTATGATCGACGATCTTCATTGGATTGCTGGCAAGGCAAAAACAGATAAAGCCTTTTTTGGCGCGCTTCGCTCCGTTACATCTATGGGTGGGCACGTGATCATCACCGCTGACGCCGCGCCGGGTGATATGGTCGGCCTCTCAAAAGAACTGGCTGGCGAAATTCGCGGCGCAGCCTCTGTAGAAGTCGCTTTGCCTGACAATGATATGCGCAAGGAAATTGTGCGCCGCCATGCAAGCCTGATCGCGCGATCAACTCCGAACTTTATCCTTACGGACGCAATGGTTGACCGTGTGGTTGCGGCTATTCGCGGCCCAGGCCGTGAACTTTGCGGCGTTTTATGGAGCTTGCAGCTTGAGACAGGCTATGGCGAACTATCGCCGACCCCTGAAATGCTCGAAACGGTTATCCGCCGCATTGCAGGCGAACCGCGCACACCAAGCCTCGACGATATCAAACGCACTTGTATGGACCTGTTCGTGGTCTCCAAGACGGATATCGAAAGCGCCAGCAAAGTCCGCTCAATCTGTCACCCACGCCAGATTGCAATGTATCTGTCACGTGTAATGACGGATAAATCATACCCGCAAATTGCGAGCGCTTATAAGAAGAAAGACCACACAACGGTCCTCCATGCTTACCGCAAAATCGACAAGGCTTTGAAGAAGGGCGATCCAGACACAATCTCTGAAATCGACCGCGTTCGTCATGCTATTTTCGATCGAATGTCTGGTATAGATAGCGGCAGCTAAGCTTGAACTGGCTTGCAAGGCTGAAAACCCTTGCAATTCGCGCTGAAATCGTAAGGTTAGCGGGCTCGTCCCTTGAATGAGGCGGGCCGATTCGCCCTCAAGGGCAAAAGAATAAAAACAAGTCGTTCGGGCATCCGGCTCGGCAAAAGGGTGATCAGATGAAATTGACGATTGAACGCGGTGCACTTCTAAACGCGCTGGGCCATGTGCAGAATGTCGTTGAGCGCCGGAACACGATTCCGATCCTATCCAATATCCTAATGCATGCTGAGAATGGTGAAGTCCGTTTCACCGCCACTGACTTGGATATTGAGGCGGTCGATCATGCCGACGCCAAAATCGATAGTGATGGCGCTGTTACTGCGCCCGCTGGCACTCTGTTTGATGTCGTTCGTAAATTACCAAACGGCGCAGACGTTGAGTTGGAGCTCAACCCTGAAAACCGCCAACTCGCGATCCGCTCTGGCCGTTCGAAATTCTCTCTCCCTACCCTGCCCGCTTCTGATTTTCAGACGATGGTGCCGGATGAAGATGCAACAGAATTTGAAGTTGATGCCGCTGACCTTCGCCGCTTGATCGACAAAACTCGGTTTGCGATCTCAACTGAAGAAACCCGTTACTATTTAAACGGGGTTTATCTGCACGCCGCTGACACTGATGGCGGTAAGAAGCTTCGCACCGTTGCCACTGATGGTCACCGCCTTGCCCTTTCAGAAGTTGATGCTCCTAAAGGCTCAGAGGGTCTTGAAGGCGTTATCGTGCCGCGGAAAGCTGTTGGTGAAGTTCGCCGCCTGATCGACGGTATGGACAGCGATGTATCGGTTTCTGTCTCTGATACAAAAATTGTTTTCAAAGCAGGCCGCGCGCAACTTACATCAAAGCTGATCGACGGGTCATTCCCTGATTATGGGCGCGTGATTCCTAAGGGAAATACGAAAGCTCTGATCATCGACAATAAATTATTCGAAGCGGCGGTGGACCGTGTCGCGACCGTGTCTGCGGAACGCTCTCGTTCTGTGAAAATGTCGGTGTCCGAAGGTAAGCTAACTCTTGCGGTAAACAGCGCTGAAACCGGCCAAGGCCACGAAGAGATTGAATGTGATTATAACGATGAGCCGATGGATATTGGTTTCAACGCGAAATACTTGCTCGACGTGACGGCTCAGATCGAAGCTGAAGACGCCCGCTTCCTGTTTAACGATCCAGCGAGCCCAGCACTGGTTCTTGATCCGGCCGACCCAAGCGCGCAATACGTGCTGATGCCGCTGCGAGTGTAGTGACTGCCCTCACCCGCCTACGCCTGACTGACTTTCGTAGCCATGCGAGCCTCGATCTGAAGCTTGATACACGGCCTGTTTGTCTGTTCGGCGCAAACGGCGCGGGTAAAACCAATATCCTTGAAGCGATTAGCCAGCTTGGGCCGGGGCGCGGGTTACGCGCTGCGCCGCTGCCCGAAATGACACGCCGGGACGCGCCTGCCGGATGGGCGATTTCTGCCACACTTGATGATGACCAAAAACTTGGTGTCGGCCTCGAAACCACAAGCACTGGAAACAAGCGAACAATACGCCTTGATGGCGCACCCGCAACCGCGACCGATCTCGCAGAACTTATCCGTATCGTTTGGTTGACCCCCGCAATGGATAGCGTGTTTCGCGGCGGAGCATCAGAGCGGCGCCGCTTCTTCGATCGGCAGGTTATGGCGCATATCCCTAGCCATGGCAGCCTTTCCAGCCGCTATGAAAAAGCCATGCGCGAACGAAATGCCCTTCTAGAGCGCGGCCGCGTTGATCCAGCTTGGGCTGACGCAATTGAAGCCCGCATGGCCGAATCTGGGGCACTGATTGCCGCAAATCGGGCGCGCGTCCTCACGCTCTTGCAAGCCGCGATTGATGCACGGCCAGAGGGCTATTTCCCCAAAGGCGACTTAGCCCTTGATGGTGATGCCGAACGCGCTGCGGCCGAGGGTGCTGGAATGATCGACTTGTCGGATATCATCGCCGAAGCCCTCGCCAAGGGGCGTTACCGTGACCAAGCCGCAAAACGCACACTATCAGGCCCGCACAGAACGGACCTCACGGTCATTCACCGCCCCACAGGTGCGCCAGCCGTAGAAGCCTCAACAGGCCAACAAAAAGCCCTGCTAATTGGCCTAATCTTGGCCAGCGCAAGAGCGCTAAGCGACGATGGCGACGGCCCAAGCCCACTTATCCTACTCGACGAAGCCGCCGCTCACTTAGACCGCGACCGCCGCGCGGCCTTGTTTGATGAGTTAACTGAAATCGGCGGACAGGCTTGGCTCACGGGAACCGAAGAATTCCTCTTCGAAGCCTTCGGCGATCGCGCCCAACGTGTTGAAGTGGCCGACGCTACTGCGTCGCCGTAGGCTGGAACCACTCAAGCAACCACGGATTGACCTCTTTGTGGCGCTGATAGTTCAGGCCATGCTCACCGCCTTTGACTATGCGGACATCCGCATCTGGCAGTAAGTTTTGTAGCTTTCCAGCGCTTGAAACAAGAACCGTTTCATCCGCATCGCCATAGACAGCCATGACCGGAACACCTGTTTCCGCCAACGCCATAAATGTCGCCTCACGACCTGCCATCGGCATATGGCGCAAGGTTGAGAGTAGCGCATCAAGATAACCGCGATATGTCATCTGAACAGTTACATCACCTTGCAGTCGGTTTTCTGCTGATACGCCGCTTTCATCATATTGAGGATCACCGAGAAGCGTTTTCTTCCCAATCATTCGCCACACAAAATCGCCAATAACTGGCGTCCGAACCAGCTTTGCCGCGCCGCTATCTGCGCCAGCAAGATCAAGCCCAGCAGGGACAAATAGAAACAGTTTGCTGACACGCTCAGGGTGGCGGGCAGTGAACTCTGCTGTGATGGGGCCACCCATCGACAGTCCAACGAGTCCCAGCGGCTTTTCGATATTGAG
>JAQWGO010000010.1 GCA_029238175.1 Henriciella sp.
ACTCGGCTTTATCGCTGTTCCAGCTCGAGCTAAGAACCTTGGTCCCATAGCGAATATTCTGATCGATACCGTGCTCAGTCGATGTTTCTCGAACGTATTTCAGGATTGCCGGGCCATCCGCGATCGCTTTGCGTTCTTTCCACGGCTTAAAATTATAACCCAGCGTATGCATGTCGCTATCGCTGCGGATTCCGGGATACTTGAACAGATCCCAAGTCCCCCCGCTCCCGTCGCGCATCTCAAGAATGGCATAGGTTCGACCCGGGCAACGCTTTTGCAAATGTACAGCAGCGCCGATGCCTGAGAGGCCGGCGCCAACGATCAAAACATCGAAGTGACTCTTTTCCATGACGCCAGTGTCACTTTTTTGACGCGGCCTGTCCAGCCCTCACCGCGCGGCACTAAGGCCTTGTACTTATTCAAGTACCCGTACACGTACAGCGCTTGTTCGCCCCGCCTCATCAACGGCAGATACACGGTAGAAGCCCGGTTGATCTGGAACCCAGGCTGGCATCCCGCCATCATCTGGCGCGATTGGCCTGCCATCGACATACCACCGCAAGTCGCCCTCCCCGCGTCCAGCCAGAACGAAAGGCCTTGCCGCTTTGCCATCTACTTCGCCAGCCCAAAGTTCAGCATTTTTCGGTGGGAACAGAATTTCAGGCGGCGCAGCGTCAGTGAATTGGACTTGCGCGCCGCGCGCTTCTTCAGATTTCTCTGTCATCAGACGCGTCTTCGCCGCCCCGCTTTCGCCAAGATGATGAGCGGCGCGATCAGCAACTTCGAACAAGATTGGCAAAGCCACTTTACGACCTGTCGCCCCCGGTCGCGGCGCACCGTCAGCCCGGCCAACCCAAACGACGATCGCATAGTCGCCAGACACCCCTGCCGACCATGCATCACGAAATCCGTATGACGTCCCCGTCTTGAAAGCGACCTGAGGCGCATTGGCTGTTAGCCGCCCCGGCATCCTGCCAGCGGGCGTTGGCGTTTCACGCAAAATCTTGAGGATCTTCTCTGCACTTTCAGAGCTCATGAATTGATAACCCTGCGCGTCATCACCCAGAGCTTCTTGGTCCCAAACCAAAGGCTTCGCGATCCCCTCATCACCTAGCGCCGCATAGAGGACAGCAAGCTCCTGCGCCGTCATTCCTGCACCGCCAAGAGCCAATGCGAGCCCCGGCTGCTTGCGAGCACCGCCACTAATTCGCGGCGGCGCTCCCGCCAGCGTCAATGCAGCGGCGAAACGTTGCGGACCAATCTTATCCAGCGTCAGAACAGCGGGCACATTTAAAGAATGCTGCAACGCCTCAGAAATCCGTACATCACCGCGAAATAGGCGATCAAAATTCTCTGGCTGATACGCTGCAAACCGCTTCGGTAAATCGGCAATACGGGTCGACGGCGCCGCGCTACCATCATCAAATGCCAACGCGTAGATAAACGGCTTGAGCGTGGATCCCGGCGACCGGGACTGCGCAGTTAAGTCCAGCCAACCACCCTTCCTCTTACGATCTGCTGACCCCACTGAGGCGCGAACGGCCCGTGCCGGGATATCGACGACCAAGATCGAAACCTGCGTTTCGTCTTCAAGCCCCTCGGCAACCCGCAGCGCGACACGCTCCAACTCGGCTTGCAATCCAGCATCAATTGTTGAGCGAACATCACCGCTTGCTTTTTGCGCCGCCCGGCTTGTTGCATGCCACGCACGTGCCGGAAAAGCATGACGCCCAACCGGAAGCAGCGCGACTCGAGCCTCATTCGCACGCGCTTCGGGCAAATAACCCAGCTTCTCCAGTTTCGCGACGATCCGGTCACGACCAGCTTTAGCCCCTTTCGGGCGTAGGTCAGGGCGACGTACTTCTGGTGACTGCGGCAACGCAATCAGTAAAGCTATCTGATCATCCGAAAGCCGGTCAGGTTCCCGGCCAAAATACCGCCAACTCGCCGCGCGAATACCTTCCAAATTGCCCCCATAAGGCGCAAGCGTCAGGTAAAGCTCCAATATCTCTTGCTTTGACAGACGCGCCTCTAATTGATGCGCGCGAAACATTTCAATGACTTTAGACGGAATGGTACGTGGCCGCGGCTCTAAAAGCCGCGCGGTCTGCATCGTGATTGTCGATCCGCCAGACACAATCCGCCCTGCCTTCGCAGAGCTCCAAACGGCCCGCACCATGCCAACCCAATCGACCCCGCCATGTGACCAAAAGCGTTTGTCTTCAACTTCAAGCAATGCCTCGACAAAGATCGGGTCAATCCCGTCTAAGTCCGCCCCAAAGCGCCATGTCCCGTTCGACAAAGGGATCGCTCTAAGCGGGCGACCATCACGGTCGCTGACCATAATCGACACCGCTTCCCCACGCTCAATAGGCGGGGGAAATATTCGATCCAGTAAGAACAATGCGAGCAACGCAACTGATACAGTTATCGCTGCTCGCTTCAGCCAAATCACTTGCTACCCCCTGGCCCCGTGACCTGGGGTGCAATCGTGACGGTCGTCGAAGCCGAACGCGCAAACACGTCCGGGCGATACATATCCTCGGCAACAACACCCGGCATCGTATATGTGCCCGGCGTGACAGCTCGAACGACATAGGCCAGCGTGCGGTCCTCTCGGATAACGTCTATCGCGGCGACAAAGCGATCATCTCTCGCCTCGGCTGTTTGCGCGCGATCGATCTCGCCAATCCACGCAAACGCACCATCAGCGCCGTTTGAGCGATCACCATCCGCAGGCCGAAGAACTGTCTCAATCTCAAACCCTGCTGGCAACAGATCCGCGACAATCACTGGATTGTTCCGGCGTTCCTTCGGCGACAAGTTCAAGGTTACCACCAGCTGGTCGCCCTGCGTGACTTTTGACAAGTCTACACGTCCACCTTGAAGCGTACGGATCGTTTTACTTGCGCTCAGCTTCTCACTTGCTGGCGCAGGTGCTTTGCTAGGCGATCCTGTGACCATAACGGTTCTAAAGACTGGGTTAGACCCGCGCCGCAGACGGAAACTAACACCGCGCTGAACCTGTTCAGGCGTTGCCACATAGCGGCGATCATTGTCGCTATTGCGACCAAGACCATCGACATCAAGACGAAGCCCATCTTCCTGCGCCAGATTACCAACGGCCAACAACATGAACGACTTTTCTTGCGTCGTTAGGCGGTCCGGCTCCGGTGTATCTTCGCCCAACTGGGTCGCCAGACGCGTGACATGATCATTGAAGCCCGTTTCAGCTGCCAAGGCCAGAACTCCAGACAAGTCACGAAGCTCTGTTTGGTAATAGTCACCGCTATTTGTGTAGCCTAGCGCTTCTTCAGCAGCATTGAATGCACTGAACGCCCGCGAGCGATCACCCATATATGACAAGGCCGCCGCAAGATGAGCGCGCGCCAATGGCGACTCCATCTTCTTCAAGTCACGATCATGCAAATAACGCAGACGCGACACATCAGCCTTCCCTGCACGCGCCAGAACATAGAGCGCATAAGGCGCTGCACGCTGCATCAGCTTACGCTCAGTATCGTCATGGTAACGGCTCTCATAGACGTCTGTCTCATAACCATAGACACGCCATGCATCACCTTGGGCGACCTCTCGCATCGATTGATAGGCCCGGTCCAAAGCCGACTGAGGGACTTCATATCCCGCCTCTTTCGCGCGATAGAGGAAGTCAGTTGCGTACGCGCCAAGCCAAGGCGATGCGTGACCATCACCCTCTCTCCACAGGCCAAATGCTCCATTGTCGCTTTGACGATTGAGGATACGAGATACCGCTTCCTGTACACGATCTTTAGCGACCGGGCGGCTTTCGCCAGCGCCATCTTCCATCAATTGCGCAGCATAAAGCAAAGGCAATGCGCGGCTGGTCGTTTGTTCGGTACATCCATACGGATACCGCGCCAGCGAATTATAAAGCGCATTCGGGTCAACCGGTATGCCAGAGAAGCTCACGGTCATCATTGCCGTGCCATCAACAAAGCCGTCAAACATCGCCATATACGGCGCATAAGTCTGATCCGCTTCCATCAAGACACGGTCAATATTGGTGACGGGCAAGAATGGCGAACGCGTTTCGATCATATAGTCTCGCGCGACAGCGTAACTTTGCGGCCCTTCAACACTTAGACGTAAGCGCGAAATACCAGAGCCCTCGGCGCTAAACCGTACGGCTTGATCCGCGCGTTGGCCTTGCGGCACGCCTTTGCTAAGTTCCGTTGACGGAATGGATAGCGGCGCGGTTGCCGTTAGACTTGTATTGAACACGCCGTCTTCAAGCTCGATATTATCGATACTCACCGTCGCAACCGCTTCATCACCCGGCGCCATAAAGCGCGGTAGGATCAGATCGGCAGGCGCTTCGCGGCGAACCGTCATCGGCTGCTCCGCAGAACCAAGGCCGGTTGCAGACCAAGCCACCGCCATCAAACGAAGCTCACCGTTAAACTCCGGCACTTCGAACGTGATGTTCGCTTGATCACCGCGGCCAACTTCGACGACACCGCTAAACAGAGAGACCGTCTGGGTCGGAACAACCGACAGGCCTTCACCGCCCAATTGGTCACCACCAGAGCGCACCTCTGCCGGCAAACCTAAATTCGGATCGAGCAAGCGTCCATAATCGTCATAGAGGGAAAGCCCCATCGCCTTCTTACCGTAATACCAATCGGCAGGGTTCGGGCTCGAAAACTTTGTTAGACGCAGGATGCCTTCATCCACGGCCGCCAAAGTCACAAACGCTTTCTCATTCGGGCCACCCTCAAGCGACACCGTGATTGTCTCTTTGCGGCCCGGGCGCATTAGCTCCGGCGCATCGATCTCAACTTCGAAAGTCCGCGCGTCCATATTCACCGGCACATAGCCAACACCAACGGCGCGGCGCGGCTTGGACTGCACGACAGGGTCGCGCGGCGTATAGACGTTCACCATCACATACGCGCCTTCACCCCAATCATCCGTGACAGGCAGCGTGATTTGCGTACCAGAAGCCTGAACCTGACGCGTCTCAACCGACAGGATGCGATCCGTTGCGACAACAATCTGCGCCTCACCATCATATGGCGGAACAATTGTTAGCGCTGCAGGACGGCCCGGAACAATAACTTGATCTTCGAGGGAGACCTGAACCCGGTCTGGCGCTTCAACACCGTCGCCAGACACGTCACCGCCCCAACCGACATAAAAACTGCGGCTTGCTTTGGTTCCATCTTCGGCTTCAACAACCAATTCATGATTACCCCAATCAAGCCCTGACACGGCAACTTGCGCTGCGCCATCGCTGGTCCGAACACCACCTTCATTCACCGTGCGGGCTGTTCGTGAGCGACGCCACTTCCAACGGCTATCCTCACGGTACCAGTCATAGTGATAATTGATCTCAAGGATTTTCCAGCGCAGCGGCGCAATAACGCCCTCGCCTTTTGCATCCACAGCGGCAATCTCAAACGCGCCTTCTGCACCGCTCCCTAACCGGCCCTCAAAAGCAGGTTTTGTGGCTAAGTACAGATCACGCGGGCGGTAAGGAATGCGCGTGCTTTCGGTCACCGCACGTCCGCCCGGCTCTAGAACGCTAACCACCGTATTCAGACGAAGTGGTACTTCGGCATTCTGACCGCGATTTCCGGGCGCAAGACGAACAGTCGCCTTACCGGCACCGTCAGTTGTGCGATCATCCAGATCGATAATCTGTTCACGGAAACTGCCATCATGGCGGCCCCACTGGAACCCGTCATACCCAAATGGCTTTGGATCAACCTCAACCCGCGCTTGTGCCTTAACTGTCAGCGCAGCGCCCGGCGCGCCATAAAGGAAACGCGCATCAATATTCACATCACGCGCATCATCACCGGGCAGGAATGGTGCCTCATCAGCGTCCAATTCAACCGCAATCCGCTGCGGGACAAAATCTTCAACCGAGTAAGAAACCGAACCAACAACGCCGCCGCCATCAATTTCGGCAACAGTCCGCCACATACCGCGAGACGAGTCGCGGGGCAGAGGAATGTCGCGTTGAATCGTGCCTGCATTGCCGACTGCGAAACGGGTCCGCCCAGCCTCCATGCCGTTCGGACGATATGTGATCAGCGTTCCGTTGCGATCGGCGATCGCGCGTCCAGCGCGGTCGCGCATCATAGCTGTCAGGTGAACCGTCTCACCTGGGCGATAGATACCGCGTTCCGTGTAAAGATACCCATCAACTTCGCCCGGTGTAATCCGGCCACCCGTATCAAGTTCAGACACATCCACCGGCGCACGGTTCATATCCAAGATCGCCGTATCGCCCTTTAGGCCTGAGGCAAGAATAAGTTTCGGTGCCATATTGCCAGCACCAGCCAGCAGCTCAGCATTGAAGGCAACACGCCCATCAACGCCCGTTGCCGCTTCTCCAAGCACTTCATTATTGCGCGCGATCAGCTGAACCTTCGTATTCGGCATAACCCGGCCATCTTGCAAAGACCGCAGCGTGACATCGAGGCCAGACGCACTGCGATAAGCCGTCAGTGCCAAATTAGTCAGCATCACCCAACGACGCGCCGAAGCGGCCGGGCCATCATAACGCCCAATCTCTTTGGCATCCGTCAGCTCAAGATAATAAGCCCCCGGCTCAAGCGTTCCAATAACGTCCGGCAAAGGGAAAATCGTTGTAACCGGCGCGTTCTTGAGCATGTCGATATCCATCGATCCTGACCAAACCTCAGTCGCCATGTCGGCTGGATTCTCGTCGCCATAAACGTAAGCGTAGCGCCCTTCAGCGCTTTCGGTGCCTTTGGTGACTGATTTAAACGCGAGAGCGCGATCATTCACCCGCGATACGGTGACATTTACTTGCTCAACATTCACGGTCTCAATCGCCAGCCCATCAGCGTCTTCACGCGGCAGGATCACGCCAGATCCACTAAACCCAACATAAGGTGGGCGATCTTCGAAGCTCAGCTGAACTTCTTCTTCGCGGCCAAGCTCATCACCATCTTCAGACGGCAAGCCTTCGCGAAGGGTCAATGTATAACTAGACGCAAAGCTCAACCCGTTCAGGCAAAGCTGCGAGCCTTCAACGCTATAGGCTGGCGTCGTGTCGCCATCCATCACAGCATAAATCGAGTAATCCAATTCCGTATCGAGTGGTTCAGAGAAAACCAGACACGCCTTCGGCAATGACCCTGTCGTATCGGGGGCATAGCGCACATAAGCAAAAGACGCTTCACCGCTGCGCTGTGCTAATCTATCGCGCTCGCGCTCACGTCGTTCAGCGGCAACTTGATCAGATCGGGAACGTTCAACCACTTGCCCGGCTTCACTCTCCGGCGGCGGCGGAACATCATCCAGAGGTTTATCTCCACTCCCACACGCCGCCAATGCAAATGTCATTGCGCCAAGCAGAATGCTGCGACCCCCTGATGTTCGACCGCTCATGGTAAGTCCCTCTCTGATTTGTTAATGGAACCTTTACACGGGTTCGCCATGCCGCCAACAGGGCAGAAACAAGACTTTTTCGCCATTATTCCAATTTCAGGAGCCTTTTTTGGAGCGCATAGACACCCTCATCCTTGGCGCAGGCGCCGCCGGACTCTTCTGCGGCGCGCGAACCGCAGCGCGTGGACGTTCAGTTCTCGTCCTTGATCATGCCAAAAAGCCAGCCGACAAAGTTCGCATCTCTGGCGGCGGTCGCTGTAACTTCACCAACCTGCATACCGACCATAAAGCGTTCCTGTCAGAGAACCCCCATTTCCCAAAATCTGCTCTGGCAAGGTACACGCCATGGGACTTCTGTTCCCTGATGGCGGAGCATGAACTCACATGGCACGAAAAAACACTGGGCCAGCTTTTCTGCGATCAAAAAAGCGGCGCGGTCATACAGCTCCTACTTGATGAATTAGAGACAGCGGGCGGCGAGTTACGTCTTCAAACCACAATTGGTGAGATCGAACGCAAAGATGATCGCTTCATGGTATCAACCAGCATGGGCCCGATCAGTGCTGAAAACCTCGTCGTCGCCACAGGCGGCCTCTCAATTCCCAAAATGGGCGCGACGGGGCTCGCCTATGATATCGCCCGTCAGTTTGGCCACGAGATTATACAAACGCGTCCAGCGCTTGTTCCATTCACCTTCACCGGCGCGCTTCACGAAGACTTCGCCTCTATCTCGGGGGTTTCTGTCCCGGTGGAAGCCATCGCAGAGGCCGGGCCAAGCTTCGTCGAGAGCTTATTGTTTACGCATCGCGGGCTCTCAGGACCTGCAATGCTGCAGATCAGTTCTTACTGGAACCCATCTGAGCCGATTACAATCGACCTCCTGCCTGGCGCCGATGCCCATGAGATGATCACCACCCTCAAGGCCAATCAGCCGAAACAAACATTGAATGCCGCCCTCGCAGAATCATTCCCCGCCAGATTGGCAGACATGCTCAGTCGCCAACCCGGCATGCCCGGAACCACACGGCTAGCAGAGCTTTCAAATCAACAAATCGACCAGATTGCCCAAACCCTGAAAGCTTGGCGCTTCACCCCGGTGGGCACCGAAGGCTGGCGCACCGCTGAAGTTACCGCTGGCGGTATTGATACAAATGGGCTGTCTTCGCGAACCATGGAAAGCAAGCACCAACCCGGCCTCTTCTTCATTGGCGAATGCGTTGACGTGACCGGGTGGCTCGGTGGCTACAATTTCCAATGGGCGTGGGCCAGCGGCGCAGCGGCAGCCGAAGTCGCATGAGATGGCTTTGGGTCTCTTGCGGTTTCGTGCTCTTCGTCATCGGCGCGATCGGGATCGTCCTCCCCCTCTGGCCAACGACCATTTTCTGGATCGGCGCAGTATTCTGCTTGGCTGAGTCGCACCCAAAGGTCCGCGACTGGATTTATACGCGCCCCGGCGTGGGCCCTATTGTCCGTGATTTTGTCGAGCACGGCGAAATAAGCCGTAAGGGCAAAATCGCCGCAATCATCGGCATCATCTTGACCGGAGGGCTCTCAGCTTGGCTGCTCCATTCGCGTATCACCGTCGTCGCAATTTTGGCGATCGTGCTCATATTGGTCAGCGTCTTTATCGTTACGAGGCGCGAACCGAACCTTTAAGTGATCGCCTGCGGTTCGCTTTGGGTCTGGCCCATATTCCCTGCCGATTTCAGCCCAAACAGCGTACGAAGAATAGCGATCCGTTTGATCAAAAACTCGTGCAGCACAAGACACCCCCCAATCGTTGCCAGACTCAGCAACCCAAACTCCACTCCAACCGGTAAAGCCAGACCCGTTAGCCAGACGCCAGCGACAACAACCAGCGTTTGATGCAAGATGTACCAAGGGAAAATCGCTTCGGTCATATAGGGCAGCGCTCGGCTCGGACGGTTCAGCCAACGCTGTCCCGCCCCCAATACGAATAGAATACAAACCCAAGGATACGCCGCCTCTATAAAGAGATGGAATGATATCCAAAGTTCAATGTAAGGCACTGTCTCCAGCTCTGTATCAGGCAACGTCCAGACAAATATCTTCCACCCGATAAACAGTGCCGTGAGAACCGAAACGGGTATAAAACTACGGCTAACAAGACGCCAGAACGTGGCGCTTTTCGCAAACATGAATGCGAACAAAAGCAATGGAAAATATAAGAGGTGGTTTCCCCAATCCCCTACAAAAGCATGCGTACTCGGAAACATCTCGCCAAGCCAATGCTCATTCAGTCCGAACAATAAAACGGGAACGCCAACAAATGCGCTCCAGCCAAGCGTGGACTTCAAAACCCCTGCCCGGTTCGTAACTGTCGCCGTCGTAGCCCATTTAATAGCAGGATAAAGGGCCGCCAAAAGCAGCGTATAAACAAGCAAATAGACGATGTACCAAAGGTGGTTCCATGTCGGCAGCGTGATAGAAAATTCGCCGAAACTCCCTTGCAAATATACCGGGTAGAACGCCCAAAAGCTGCCGGAAAACTCCCCCGTCCCGCGCAGTTCCAACCACGCTTGCGGAACAATGACTGTGAACATCGCAAACCCCAGCGGCAGGAAAAGCCGCCAGAACCGCGTCCAGACAAATGATCGCCACGGCGTCTTATCCATCGCATATCGCAGGGCAATTCCAGAGATCAAAAAGAGCAGAGACATCCGCCACGGATTCACCAGCTTCATCAGCGGCTCAATTGCTGGTCCGGCATGCACACTTTTCACATGCCAGCCCCAAGACACGTAGAACATGCCAATATGGTAAAAAATCAGAATACCGAACGCAATGATGCGCAACCAATCCAAATCATAACGGCGCTGGGATTTTGACGTCACGAAGATCTCCTAAGACAAGTTAGACCTTACTCTCGATCATCCGCGATGCGCATGCATCTCAAATGTCGCGGAATGCGTGCGAGCGGGATGAATGGTGGGGCGTTGGGACGGAACGCGGCAGTAAGGGACAGATTTCCAGCATGTTTGACTTTATGGCTGTGCACGTTTGCGCCAAGACTATGGAATGGACACGCAAACCGCACCCGACATTCTCGCTGATCACAAGGCAAACCGAAGCGCAGCTCTGGCGGTCATTGCCTTCACCTTCCTATCATTTCTGATTTTAGCCACGTCCGATTTTATCGAAGCCGCGCGCGCATTAGCCCCTGCACCGGGATTAGCGCCGTGGATTATTCAAGGCTCTTCTCACATCGCTATTCTCGCGGTGATGCCGATCATCCCATATCTCCTAACCCGTTTTCCAGTGAACATTGAAAGCTGGTCTCGTGCGGTTCCGGTGTGGATGCTTGGATTTGTGATCTATGGCGGTGTTCACGTTCTTCTAATGGTGGCCCTACGTGAAATGGCATGGCCTATCGCCATCGGCGGACACTATGACTTCGGCCTGACAGACCCGATGGTTTGGATCTATGAATTGCGCAAAGACCTCTACACCTTCCTGCTTGTGACGGGCGTGTTCTGGTGCTTCCAACATATCGAACACCTAAAGCTCGCAGCCCGCGCCAGACATGACGAAGCCGAGGAGAAGGGTCATCTCACTTTAACTTCGGGCGGCCATATTTTCCGCGTCAAATCTCAGCATATCGAAGTCGGCGTCTCCGCCTCAAACTATGTTGAGATAACCACACCGGGAAAGACCTTCCTTGCCCGTCTGACAATGGGTGAGCTCGAACGGCTGCTCGACGCAGCAGGGGGTGAGCATATCCGGATTCACCGATCACATATCGTCCACCGCGATCAAATCGAAGAAGTTATTCCAAGGTGCGACGGCAGCGCACAAGTACGTCTGAAATCTGGTGAGGCCCTCATCGCCAGCCGCACCTATCGAGCAAGACTAAATAGTGCACTCAACATTCAAAATTTAAACGCCATTCTAATGTGCGATGATCTAAACATTACTTGCGTGTAAGCGCTCACTTTGACACATTCCTGCCTTATTCGATTTGCAAGTAAGCGCTCACAGACAAGCGGCGGCTATCCCGTCACCGCGAAACGCAGGAGTGCTTATTATGTCTGTTACTATTCTAACTGGCGGCTTGACCATAGCAGCAAAAGTGTTGGGAGGTGTCTACCTTGCCGACTTCGTATCTGGCGTCATTCATTGGTTTGAAGACCGATATGGCGACCCAAACTGGCCGATCCTTGGGCATACAATTCGAGAGAACCAACAGCACCATCATACCCCGCGCAGCTTCCTAAAAGGAAACCTGTTTTCGCGAAACCGTGAAGTATGGGCGATCGGCGCCGTCTTCTTGGCCGCCTTCTGGGCCCTTGGTTGGCTCAACCTTATTAGCGGCTCAGCAGTTCTCTTCGGCATGTTTGCCAATGAGATTCATGCCTGCGCTCATCGTAGCCCGAAAGAGAACGGGCCGCTTATTACTATTCTGCAGAAAACCGGCTTCATGCAGAGCCATAAGCACCACGCCCACCATCACCGTAAAGGTAAAGACAGCCACTATTGCGTGATGACAAACCACATAAATCCGGCACTAGAACGCGTACAATTCTTTCAGACACTGGAGAAAATCATCGCGCGGATCACAGGGATCGTTCCCCGCCTCGATGACAGTGTGAATCCCCGCTATCGCCGAGCTATCTAAACCGTAATTGAGAATCGTTTGCAATTAGACGACATCCATGCTCAATATTGCGAACGGTTCTCAACAAGGAGTTTTCGATGTGCCTCTCAATTAGCGACAATACTATGCTCTCATGGCTTGAAACGCAGGTCCGCGTTCTGGAGGCGTGGCGAGAAGACGTAGCAACCCGGCCCAGTATAGACATGCGGATGGCGATGAGCCTTGAGCAACACTACCAATGGCTAACAAAGCAGATCGACGTCTTAGGCCAGAAGCGACCTCAGCATCTAAGAGCTATTGCTGACTGAAGGCGAAGAATGCTTCAGTGATAAGCCAAACGCGTTGGACTAAGCCGCCTCTTGCGCTTTCGCTGTCAGTTCGGCTTTTACACGTTCAGCCAGTTGCTTCACGGTGAACGGCTTTGGCATGAAGGAAACCTCGCGGTCATCATCCAACTTATCGGCCACATCCCGCTCCGCATAGCCTGACATGAAGAGCACTTTCGCATTCCCCAACAGGTCTTTCGCCTCACGGATAAGCGTCGGCCCATCCATACCCGGCATAACCACATCGGACACGATCAGATCGAAGCCACCCGGATCATCTTCAAGAATTTCCATTGCCTCTTCACCGTCACAGGCTTCTTCAACATCATAGCCACGTGACTTAAGCTGAGACGCCGCGATCGAACGCACGCCATCTTCGTCTTCAACCAACAGAATACGTCCGCGACCCGAGATATCGACTGGCGCAGCAGCGGCAATCAAAGCCTTTGGCGCAACGATTTCAGGCTCAGGAATTTGATCAGCACGCAGCGCAGGGAGGTAAATCTGGAATGTTGTCCCCTTACCAACAGTAGAGATCGGGCAGATATAGCCCTCTGACTGCTTGATAATGCCGTACACAGTTGAGAGTCCAAGTCCGGTTCCAAGGCCCTTCGGCTTTGTCGTAAAGAACGGGTTGAAGATGTTCTTCAGATTCTCTGGCGCGATACCGTGGCCCGTATCACTTACTTCGATCAGCAGATAATCGCCTTCTTCGACAAAGCGGAAACCATTCTTATGCGCATCTTTTTCAGTCGCACGCGATGTCTTGATCGTCAGCTTACCGCCGCGCCCGCCATCCATAAGCAACGCATCACGCGCATTTGTCGACAAGTTGATGATCGCCGTCTCAAGCTGGTTCCGATCGGCTTTGACCATTGGCAGATCGCGGCCATGCACAACATTAAAATCGATACGCTCATCAATCAGCTGTCCTAGCAGGATTGAGAATTCAGATAGGAAGTCACCCGGCTCAAACACTTCACGGCGGAACGTCTGCTGACGCGCATAAGCAAGCAGCATCTGCACAAGGTCTTTCGCCCGAACAGAAAACTCATGGATCTTCTTCAGATTATCAAAGCTTGGATCACCAACCGGGTGCAAACTCAGCAGGTGATCATTGTTCAACATGATCCCGGTCAGCACATTGTTGAAATCATGCGCGACGCCGCCAGCAAGCTTACCAATCGCTTGCATCTTCTCGCCTTGCGCAAGACGAAGCTCTAGCTCTTTTTGCTCAGACATATCGATAACGTAAGCGACAGCAGGCTGACCACGTCCATCCAGAGTCACAAACACATTCACATGTTTCTGATCTTCGTCGGCCAGTTTCAAACCAACGGGCTTATCAATCGAATCGAGCAGCTTCTCGCGCAGACGCGTTTCACCCTCTTCTGCAATGAACAGATCGATGAACCGTGTGCCCGGCGATGAACCACCGCCGGAAAGCCCCATCAAAGCGCGGTTGCTATCTGTAATGATCGCGCCCTCAAGCGAACCACCCTCAAGCCGCGCTGCACCAAACGGCGCATCGTCAAACATCGGGTCACCGTCCGGGCGTGGCGGTCGGCTAGCCGACGCAGCCAGCATACGGCTTTCGCCTTCCAGCAGGCTCTGCGAATTGGCCAGAACAATCGTTCGGCCTTTCGCGTCAGCGCCTTTACCATTCCAGGTCGTAATCGTTTGGACTGGCACTTCAACGCCGTCACGCGATCGAATCATGATGTCAGCACGCCCCGGTACACCAGATTTACGGTCGCGGCGCAGCATTTTTACAAATTCCGGGCGCATAATATCGTCTAGGCGAACATTCTTCGCGCTTTCGGGCAAACCCAGCAACTCGCGCAACCAGCCATTGGCGTACGAGATCGTACCATCAGCACCAGTAGAGAAAAAGCCCATCGGCGCGTCTTCAACGTATAGCGCGCGCATGTCGGCAGCGCCTGTTACCTGCTGCGTTCCGGCAATCCGGCGAAGACGCCAAAGAACACGTCCGCCTTTTAGCGGCGAAACCGAAGCTTCATACTGAACCGGAATAGCATCCGTCCCAAGCGTCATTGCAGGCAGGCTTTCACGGCGCGTCTCGCCAGCCTTTGCCGCTTTAGACAATCGGAAAATCGGCGCGGCCAGTCCGGGCGCAGCACTAAAGATGCGGTCAACCGAAACCGGCCCCATCGCATCTGACTGCCCCATCAACGCCGTTTGCGTTAGATCAGTATAGGCCTCGTTTGCCGCAATCGGTGCGCCGCCCGTATCTGAAATCAGGACCGCTTCATCCAGTGCATCAATCCATGCAAAACGCGGTGTCGCAGGCTGCATCGCTTCGGCCATTGCGCCGCGCTCAGGGAACAGCCCCATCCGGCGACCAGCGCCGCGCAAGATCCAAAGCAAGAAAACCATACCGCCTGCCGCCATAGAGATCAGCAGCATCAATCCTGTCGGACCGCCAGCATTCGGCCAAGCCAGAGTGGCACTTGCGGCGGCAACCGCAAGCAGCAAGCAGCCCCAGAACGCCATCTGCAACCAGTCCAAACGGCCCATCGGGCTGACAGTTTCAATCTGGTCTTCAACAGGCATCTGTTCGGCCATTACGCTTACTCCTGGCGAGGCAAACAAAACGCCTCGGTGATTCGTGTATTTATAGCGGGTCAAACACGATCACGCACCTTCCCCGTCCCAATTGTTCTTTTTGCACCCGGAATGGTTAATCAAACGAGAAGGCTGGTTAATCTCTTCCAGTGAATTATACAGATCACAAATGTAACGGAGACATCGATTATTATGCGCACACAAACCGCCCTCGCCGCCCTTCTCGCGCTCGGACTAGCGTCCTGTGGACAACAAGCCAGTACACCATCAACGGGCGACCCAGCCATCGAATCAACGGTCATTGATAAAGAAGCCGAAACAGCCCGCCTAAACACGTGGTTCGATCAAAAATTCGACGAAGCTGTCGCCCGCAGTCCGATGAGTTCAACCTTTCTCGGAAGCCGCGACGGCTACGACAAATGGGATGATGTCACCGATGCCAACCGCGACGCCGAAATGGCGATTGAACGCGCCAATGTTGCAGAGATGCGCGCCCAGTTCGACCCGGCCAACCTAACCGATCAAGGCGCGCTATCTTACCGCCTCGCTGAATACGAGTTGGAGCTTTCCGAAAAAGCCGACAAATGGCGCGGCTATAATTACACGTTCAGCCAAATGCGCGGCGCCCATGCCAGCATCGCGTCATTCCTGATCGCCCAACATAAAGTCACCAGCAAGTCGGATGCAGAAGCCTATGTCGCGCGTCTCAACGGCATCGATAACTATCTCGGCCAACACATCGCAAACGCACAGGCCGCAGCAGAGAAAGGCATTCGCCCGCCACTCTTCGTCTATGACTTTGTCATTGAAAGCAGCCAGAACATTATCACAGGTCACCCATTTGAAGCGGGCAGCGATGACAGCCCCCTCATGGGCGATCTGCGCAGCAAGGTTCAGGCCTTGGTCACCAATGGAACGATGACCGAAAGCGAAGGCAGCGACCTTATCGCCCAAGCTGAGGACGCCCTAAAGGCGAATGTCGCCCCCGTCTACAAACGCCTGATCGCCTACATGGAAGCAGACAAAGCCAACACCAATACCGATGACGGTGCATGGAAGCTCGCCAACGGCGATGACTACTACACCGACCGTCTCGCGCAGATGACCACCACAGACATGACAGCGGATGAGATTCACGATCTCGGCCTCGCTGAAGTCGCACGCATCCATGGTGAAATGGAAGCGATCATGACCCAAGTGAATTACGAAGGCTCGCTCCAAGACTTCTTCGACTTCACACGCTCAGACGCACAATTCTTCAAGCCAAACACAGACGAGGGCAAAGCCGAATATCTCGACGAAGCCACGGTTATGATCAACACAATGAAGGACGCCCTCCCGGCTTACTTCAACACATTCCCAAAAGCTGATCTCGACGTCCGCGCAGTTGAGCCGTTCCGCGAAAAAGCCGCCGGCAAAGCCTTCTACAGCCGCCCGGCACCAGACGGATCTCGCCCTGGCATCTATTACGCCAATCTCTACCGCATGCAGGATATGCCGCTCTACCAAATGGAAGCGCTCGCTTATCATGAGGGCATTCCCGGCCACCATATGCAGCTTGCCATTAGCCAAGAACTCACCGGCCTCCCCAAGTTCCGCAAATTTGGCGGCTACACAGCCTATACCGAAGGCTGGGGTCTCTATTCCGAATTCCTGCCAAAAGAGATGGGTTTCTATGAAGACCCGTATTCAGACTTCGGACGCCTCGCCATGGAACTCTGGCGTGCCGCACGGCTTGTCGTTGATACAGGTCTGCACGACAAGAAATGGACACGTGAGCAAGCGATCCAATACCTGATCGACAATACGCCAAACCCAGAAGGCGACTGCATCAAGGCGATTGAGCGCTACATCGTCATGCCGGGTCAGGCGACGGCCTACAAAATCGGCATGAACAAAATCGTCGAACTGCGCGAAACGGCAAAGACCGAACTCGGTGACAAGTTTGACGTTCGTGAATTCCACGATGCTGTCCTGAAAGACGGGCCTGTCCCACTCGCCGTACTCGAAGAAAGCGTTGAGGCTTGGACGGCTTCTAAACTCTAGGCACGAGACATTACCGCAAAACAAAAAGGGCGATCAGGATTCTGATCGCCCTTCTTTATATCCTGAAACGAAAACGACTATTCAATCGTTTCCTCGGCTTCCATCACGATGATCGTCTCACCGTCAGGTGTGACCATCACATCGCCCGGGCTCTGAGGTTTTTCCGCCTTTGAGATATCACCAACCTCAATGCGAACCGCGTATACGCGCGACATTTCTGGCCCGGCATCAGGCGCGGCTGCCGCTTGGACATTCAGATAATAGATACCGTCCGTCGCCGCGTTGTAATTAACTCTCCAAGAATGCGTTCCACCGCTCGCCATATCCACCGTCTTGGTCGTATCAACACCAAAGACGCTCAATGGATCTGTACCCCCCGTTGTGAGTGTCAGCGTGCCCGCATCATAACCTTCGATCACAGTCAGCTTCACAGTGCCTGTACCACCCGGCGCTGCGGCCGCGGTAATCTCATGGCTGAACTCAACCGCCGCGCCTGGTTTCACGGTCGCGGGCGTCTGAAGTGTCTTTGATCCAGTTTCAGCCGTCTCTTCCGGCACATCTGAAACAACAGTCTGCGTACAAGCTGAAGCGAGAAGCGCTGCAGCAAAGCCAAGCGCGATAGGTGTCTTTGAGAATAGGTTTTTCATAGGTTCAGTCTCCGTCCTATTGCACTGTAAAATCATAACACGCATCGCCGCTATTGGCAGTGCTAAGGTTGCGATCATCCAAGGCTTCAATCGTGTAATCCCCAACGGCTAGCGTCGTAACAAGCTGTTCGGTATCTGCTGTGGCGCTGAGGCCAGACGCGATTACAGCGCCCGCCTGAAAAATGCGGAAATCAGGGTCACGCACGGTAGCACCCGATGTACGCGTCATGGTAATCGTGCGGCTCCCTGCCGTTGCAATGCTCAAGCTCAGCAATGCCCGGTTACCCAGCTTGTTGAACGTACCCGCATCATCGACCGAACAAACCTCAACGGCTGGTCCGCCAACCGTCACAGATTTGTACACCGGAAGCGAAGACACCACAGAGCCATTATTGGTCTCACCAACGCCAGTATCACCTGTTCCATCGATGCTTTGGCCCGCCAAAAGCGACGTTAAATCGGCGGCCGCAATAGCCGGATCGGTTGCAATCTGATTGGCCAATAAGAAGATCGTCGTCAGGTCAGAATCACCCGTGTAATCGGGTGCAACCAGCGCATTATAGATGGGTGCAAACCCAGCCGAAATGACGTCGGCGCCATCATCTGTGCTATCGTAAATATCATACAGGATGGATTGAACCGACCCTTCGTTGAACCACCCCGCATTTGTGTTCGTGTTATCCTCAACACTGAAGCTAAATCCGCTCGCTTGAGATGCTCCGGAACTATCGCGATAGAACGGATCGTCCAAGATGATACCAGAAAGGGCATTCCCGAACCCTTCACCGAGCGCGATACGCGGATCGAGACGATTGCTCAGACTATGCGGGCCGCCCATTGAGTCAGCGCGCGAAAGCTCGCTCTCAAAATAGTGGCCAAACTCATGCACAACAACGTGGCTATCATACTCATCGGTATCACTGTTCGCATCACCAAGAACCAAGACCGTCGGTACGCCGCCAATTGTTGTGAACGAGGATGTCCCGATATCGCCATCCGTAACTTGACCGGACGCGGCTTTGTTATTGATGCTCCACATGAACTGCATTGCTGGGAACACGACAGACGCGTCCACCGCTTCAATATCCGTAATCGCCTCATAGGCGCTATCTAGGATCGCAAACGGCGCGGCTGCTCGGGTTGTTGTATAACTCGCCCCGCCCCATCCTGAAGCCGCATTCAAATTTCGAACCGAATCGGCCGCGCCTGATGTCGCTAGCGCACCGGCCAGAACATAGATCGCATTGCCGTTCGTATTATCAACAGCGCGAATATCCCAGGTCGCCCCAGTCGTCTGCGTCATGACAGATCGCACGCGCACGCGAACATCTGTATCTGACGTCACGGTCAGCGAATATGCTCCCGCTGCATCAGTCACGTCACTATCCAATACAGCGCCCGCGCCGTCGACAACTTCTACTTCGACGCCGCGCGCAGGGTCTTGCGATATTGATGCATAATCCAGCCCACTCGTCACTGTATTCAACGGCACCCGGTCGAATGTGACCGGGCCCGAAAGGTCCACGTTCGCCGGTGGTGGCGGTGGGGGCGGGGGCGGCGGTGGTGGTGGCGGTGGTGGGGGCGGCGGCGGTGGCAAAACCGCAGGCGGCGGCGGGCTAGCGCTCCCACCTCCTCCACCACATGCGACAACTGTCATGGATGTCAGTAACACTGCTGCGACGGTTGTGGCGCGTCCAACGCCTTTCCATTCAACGCCTATATTTTTCATATCCGCTTCCACTATTTCTTTTAAGCGCGAACGCTATGCGTCTAAAATTGTCTTGTCGAGGCTTTCTCGACATGCCGCACGTCAAAAGCCACCCTGGTCACAAAGACCGCAAGAACGACCTTCCCCATTATCAGACTCTCGTTAGATTGCAACGCTAACAACCATCCTGAAAGGGGCTTTGTGATGGCCGAAATCTTCGCCGAACTATTTTCTGTAAGCGGGCTATTTACGCTCCTGATGCTTTTGATGCTTCAGGCCGTGCTTGGCTTTGATAACCTTCTTTACATCTCGATTGAGTCAAAACGTGTCGGCCCTGAAAAGGCAGGCATGGTGCGAAAATGGGGCATTGGCCTCGCCGTCGCTCTAAGGGTCGTGTTGCTGATAATCATCGTGAACGTCTTCACGCTTCTGGCCGAACCGCTATTCAATCTTGACCTTAAAGGTCTCATCGAGGGTGAATTCACGCTTCAAGCGCTTGTCACGCTCGGCGGCGGAGCGTTCATTATTTACACCGCCGTTAAAGAGATCAACCACCTCCTCGCCGTCGATCATATCGAACACACAGAGGGCTCTAAAAAGAAGTCAGTTACTCAAGCCATCATAATGATCGTTATGATGAACTTGGTCTTCTCATTCGACTCAATCCTGTCAGCGATGGCAATCGCGAACATTGAAATCGCGCATGTTGTGAATGCCGCTGGCGACACGCTCAGCACGTTCACAGGAACAGTGACACAGTGTAAGGCCGACCTCATCGCCAACCCGGTGGCGGGTGCGATTGGCTGTGAACCATCAAAAGACTATCAAGTGTGGATTATGGCTGTTGCCATCGTTGCATCGGGTATCGTCATGATTTTGATGGCCGACTATGTGGCGGAATTCCTGAAAAAGAACCGCATGTACGAAGTGCTCGGTCTCTTCATCTTGTTCTTGGTTGGCGTACTTCTCGTGACCGAAGGTGCACACCTTGCGCACTTGAAACTCTTCAGCTTCCCAATCGATGCGATGAGCAAAGCCAGCTTCTATCTCGTCGTTGGAACCTTGGTGATCACTGACATCATCTCAACCAATTACCAAAAGCGCCTCTGGGCACAGCGCGAAGCAGAATTGCGTAGCACCGGTAACAATGTTGATGACGCGATCAAAGCCGTCGATGCCCATATCGAAAAGCACGGCAACATTGGGTAATACCTAAGAAGATGAATGAGTTGGAAGGGCGTGTTCTCGGACGCGCCCTTTCTCTTTAGCTCAGCACACCCAGAAGTTTACGGGAAATCTTCACTGCAACCTTGTTTCCCTTGCGGCCAACTTGCCCCTCAAAAGCGACAGGCCCCTTGCGGTCACCTGATAAAACTTCAACAGGCTGATGACCCGGCAATCCAAGCAACAAAGTCGAGCCAGCTTTCAGACTAGTCAATCTGCTCATCGGCACTGACAAGCTCGCAATGCGCGCCGTCACAACAGCTGTCACAGGCGCGCGCCCACGCAAGCCGAAGCTTGGCTTCACAGTATCTGGCTTCATCGCACGTGTTTGGATGACCGCGAGCTCTGACCGCAGTCCCGGCGCTTCAACGCCAAACTCAGCAATCGTTACGTCACCAGCAGGGATGAGGCTCGTAACATATGGTACGTCCGTCTCAATCGCTTGCAGCTTAATGTCTTCGCCAAGCGCATTGCCCAGCGGCATCAGCAATTGTTCCAGCAAAGCACAATCGATCGCGCTCAGTGTCCAGCCATCGCCAAGTCGCCCTGTCGATCCGCGTGAACCGCAAGCGCGCGCAATGATTGCATCCGCCAATGGCCCCGGCAGGCAAACCAGCGCCTGAACGTCGCTCTCGCTTTTACCAAGGCAGGCCACTGCGCCAGCTTTGCCGTTCATTAGCCCAGCAAGTTCACTTGTTTTCACGGTCGCTGTCTCTTGCAGCGCAATAGCAGCTTTCAGCCCAGCACCCTTACCAATCGCCAGTGATAAGCGTGCAGCCAAAATACCCGCTTCACGGCGGACGTCAGCATCCACAGGCTCGATCTGCCGATCATCAAACTGCACCGGCAGACGCGGTTTGATCACTTCAGGTTCAGGCCTCGGTGTAACTTTGTCAGACAGTTCCGGACGCAGCAGAGCTTCAATCTCAGCTTTCGTCAAAACACCTCGCGGACTTGGCAAAGGGCGATCCGCATCCACATCAGGCGCAGTTGGGCCGGCATCCATCAGCCAGTCACTTTTGTCCGAAGTGGAGGGACGATTACGCATTCTGCACCTTGCCACCAAATCAAGACAAATAAGTGCGCTGATACGGTTAATAGATCGTTAGGATTTTGGAGTCCGCTGCATAGAATCAGCAGAAAATCTAATCGTCGCGAACGACCCGTTCATTACGCTCGTGACGCTCTTGCGCTTCAAGACTCAAGGTCGCTGTCGGACGTGCTTCAAGACGACGAATACCAATCGGTTCGCCAGTATCATCACAATATCCGTAAGTGCCTTCGTCGATACGGCGGATCGCGGCATCAATCTTTGAGATCAATTTGCGTTGACGATCACGCGTGCGAAGCTCAAGTGCTTTGTCGCTTTCGGCTGATGCGCGATCAACAAGATCAGGATGGTTAGAAGACTCGGCACGCAGGTTTCCGATGGTCATTTTCGCACCATCAAGGATCTCATTCTTCCAAGCTTCAAGCTTGGCTCGGAAATACGCCTTCTGTTTGGCGTTCATGAACTCTTCGTTCGCAGCTGGTTTGTAGCCGTTAAGATCAAGATCAGACATGAATCACTCCTCTTACGAGTTTGCGCGCCGTATACTGCGGGCGAACTAGATACGCAATCGCAATAATCAGACCACTTTCCGCCTGAACCTACCCTGAATTGTGGCAGCGGCGTGAATATTGCGAGGCTTTTGCAGCTACAGCGATAACGAAGACTTGATTCCGACCACTCCGATGTGCGCTAAAGGAACAGCATACTATATGCGCGTGTGTAAATTGGAACTGGACCCGACCTGATGGCATCTCGCTGGCGAGAACGCGAATTCAAACGCCCATCCAGCTGGCGCCAATCGCTGCTCTTCAATAGTTTACTTCTCCTTCTGCCGATCATGGCAGCGCGCGTTATCACAGGTGCTTACACGTCAGACATCGCAACGGATCCGATGAGTTTGGATGCCCGGACCGAAACACGCACTCAAATCGAACGACAGCTTTCGGAACTCACCGGCCCCAAAGGCAACGAACGCGCTTTCTGGGCGGGACGCATCGAACAAACCTTAACTGAGCGCGATTTTTCGGCTGCCCGTGGATACCTCCTCGCCGCGCCGATGATGCTCGACAAGCAAGACGCCGCCGCCGTCAAAGCTGCGGCTGATGCCGAACAGGCTGGGACAAAAGACCAACGCATGGCCCGTGCGGCTTTGCTTTTTCTTCCTGACGAAACCCGCGCCAGCTACCAGCGCGCCATTGCGCCGCCGCCTGTACCCGCTGATCCCAATGCCAGCACTGACACAAGCACTGAAACGCCTACCGAAGAGCCGACCGAGCCGACAAGTACCGACATCACCGCAACGCCAACGCCCACCGCCGAACCTTTCTCAGGCCAACGCTCATTTTTCCTCCTCGGCGATACCGCAGATCTGACCCGCCGCAGCCAACGCTGGCTCGCCGGAGAGCGTGTCGATGGTCTACAACTTCGTTTGCGTGCCTTGGGCCTTATGATGCAAGACAAAGATTCTGACGAAGCCCGGGCATTTGTCAGCGCGGCCTCTGTCCTGCGCGCCGCGCACAGGGCGGGCCGTCTCAACGATCGATTTGAGCGCTATCTCACTGGCCGGGTGGACGATGCGCTCCCTGAAGAAAGCCTCCGTGCAGAACTCGCAACATCCTTTGAACCCGTTATGACCACGGCCGAACGGTCAGAGACGATTATCGCAGCCTACGAAAACGCGATCCAACCAGAAGCCCTAGATCGCCTTGCCCGTGATATGATTATTATCGCGCGGCTGGCCGAACTAACCAGCTCATCAGGCGCGATGACACTCGTCGAACAAGCCTCAACACCAGAGGATATGCGCCGCGCCCTGCTCGTCACCGAGGCTGGCGGCGAGCGCTCCGTGGCGCTTGCCCGTGAAATCGGACCTAAAGTCCTCGATCTCGCTCAAATTGGCGCAAAATGGACAGGCAATCTGATCTTTCAGGTCATGGCGCTTATGGCTTTGGTCATGGCCTTGATTTGGACAACGCTTTCAGCGCTCACGCAGGCTGAAACAGTTCGCCACCGTAAAAGCTAAAGGCCAAACGCGCCCTTAATCCCGTCAATCAAAAGCTGGATCGACAATGCGGCCAGAATAACTCCAAATATCCGTGTAATTGCGCCGGCGACACTGTCCCCCATCGCTTTGACAATGGGTCCAGCCGCTAGAAAGATCACAAGACATATCACCATGTTCGCCGCAACCGCACTCAGCACGGCGCTTTTGGCGACCCAGCTGGCATGCTCCGACATATAAAGCATAGCAGTCGCGATTGATCCCGGGCCTGCTAGCATCGGAATACCCAGCGGGAAGACTGAAACATCCTCAAGCTCGCCGCTTTCCTCTTCCTCGGCAAGAACGCCCTCAGCTCTGCTCTCACGTCGCTCAGTGCGCTTCTCGAACACCATATCCAGCGCGATGAGGAATAGCAGCACACCGCCTGCCGCGCGGAACGCATCAATCGTGATGTGCAGCTTGTCCAGCAACCACGCGCCAAAGAACGCAAAACCAAAAATGATGAGCGTCCCGATCAGGACAGATCTGATCGCCATAGACCGGCGATATGAAGCCGGACCACGCGCGGTCAACGATGCGAAGATTGGCGCAACGCCAACCGCATCGATCAAAACGAAGAAAGTAACAAATGACGCTGTAAAGATAGCGATGAATTCACCGGACATTGTCGGCTCCATCAAAAAGAGGTTAAGCGGCCCCTTAGCCGTGATCTTTCAGGGCGTCGAGGATGATCGCCACATCAGGATGCATGTCGGGCTTGCCAGAACGCATGGCCACAACACCCTCAGAAATTTCGCCAGCATTTAAAGCCAGTATCGTACGATACCCGCGCAACCTTTGCAGCAAGCCTTTAAGCCCCAAACGACCATCCGCCCGTGTGAGCGTGCCATCGCCAAGATCAACGGTAATATCTTCAGATGCAGCGCCCTGCTCTAACAGCGCAATCGCCGCATTCAGCGCAAGCGGCGCTTCAATCTAGTCAAACTTTGCGAAATGTGTCCCGTCAGCCATTTTAGGTTCCCAACGATTTCAATAGTTTTCGGCATCCTGACAGCGCCAGATACGTCTTTCCCGACGCGCAAGCCTTGCTAATCTCCAGAACGCGCTCGCGTTCCTCAATAGAGTTTGAGCTATTCAGCGCCGCCGCCAATGCTGTCGCAGCTTGGTCATATAACGCGCCTTCGGTTTCACCGGTGAGGTACATCTGCATGACCGCAAAGTAGAGATGCTCAGCTGGTTCGTGCGTCGCTTCAGGATGCAGAACATCCTTTTGACGCAAAACGCGGGCCTGATTCTGCAGCAACATTGTCCCGCGGCGCTCTCCATTGCGAAGGACAGCCCCGTTAACAACAACGGCTTCATTCGGTTAGAGTGATAGCTTCAGCGGCATTTCTTGCTCCTGCGATTCAACCCCCAATAGCACTCAATTGGTTTACGCGTTCTTGCAGATTGCTAAGACTTGTCCCAAAAATGCAGTACAAACAGACAGCTAAGCTGAACCAGCTGCGCCATTCGTAGAATTAATCGGTACGGATAGCAGGCCTTCTCGCCACGTTACCGCTTGCCCTTCCCGCCCCGCACCTTATCCTTAGCGTTAACGTAAAGACCAAAGGATTTCCCATGCGCTTTGAGGGCACCGAGAATTATGTCGCAACTGATGACCTGCGGGTTGCTGTAAATGCGGCCATCGCGCTGGAGCGTCCGCTCCTGATTAAGGGTGAGCCAGGCACGGGTAAAACCGTTCTCGCGGTTGAAGTCGCCAAAGCACTAGGCGTTGACCTGATCGAATGGCACATCAAATCGACGACCAAAGCCCAACAAGGCCTCTATGAATATGACGCGGTTTCGCGCCTGCGTGACGGCCAGATGGGTGAAGAGCGTGCCAAAGACGTTCGCAACTACATCAAAAAAGGCAAGCTCTGGGAGGCGTTCACAGCCGAGGGCCGCCCGATCCTCCTCATCGACGAAATCGACAAAGCCGACATCGAATTCCCGAACGACCTTCTTCAAGAACTCGATCGCATGGAATTTTACGTCTACGAAACAGACGAGACAATTAAAGCGAAACAACGCCCACTCGTCATCATCACATCGAACAATGAAAAAGAACTGCCCGACGCCTTCCTGCGCCGCTGCTTCTTCCACTTCATCAAGTTCCCAGACGAGCAGACGATGAAAGCCATCATCGATGTTCACTATCCGGGCATCAAACAGAAGCTCGTTTCAGAAGCGCTGACCACGTTCTACGCCATGCGCGAAGTTCCCGGCATGAAAAAGAAGCCAAGCACCAGCGAGCTGCTTGATTGGCTAAAACTTCTCATGAACGAAGATGTCGATCTGGAAACACTTGCCGAGCAAGATCCAGAAAAGCTGACACCTCCGCTCCACGGCGCACTCCTAAAGAACGAACAAGACGTCGCTCTCTTCGAACGCCTCGCCTTTCTAAACCGCCGCCAAACCGGTAATCGCGGCCCGGCTGGATAGATCACCCAAACCTCATTTTAAAAGCCCGGATTGGTTTTCACCGATCCGGGCTTTTTCTTATCTAAACGAAATGGATCAAACGACGCTGCCCCATACCTGCGATCGTCTAGCACGAAAAATCACCAAGGCCTCTTCCCTCAACTCAAAGTGCAAGGCATGTTCAGTTCAGGAGGCCATCATGAAACACGTCATTTGCGCTGCAATTCTAGCTCTATTTGCTCCGATAACCGCGTTGTCGGCCACCGCACAGCTTGAAGAAACGTCCGATGAGCGGGTCGCACTTCCTCTCCCCCTATCGAACAGCAACGCCTACGCGTTTCGGCTTGAACAGGCCGATCAACAGGCCATGAATGTACTACATCACGACCTGTCTGGTCTCGTCTGCCCTTACATCATCGATAATCACGCCCTCACCAAAATCACCCAATTCAGTCATTCTGGTCATGACGTAGCCTGCGGATACAATTCCCAAGAAGCGAACTCCTATATCACCATCTATATGAGCCGGTATGGCGAAGACGCGACACCAAGCGCGATGATGGAGAACGCTGCCATCCAGCTGGATGGCAGCCTACACTGTGGTCAGCTCACAAGATGCAAAACCAACCGAATTGCGCTTCGGGGATGTTCCGCTACAGTGCCAGCAGCGCCAATACGAAATCATGGTCGATATCACACAGCGCAAGAGCGGTATCTGGACCTGCAATATAGATGGCTGGGTCCTCAAAGTTCGCGCAACCTGGATTGGCAATGATGTCGTGCCATTCGCAGGCATAGACAGCTTCACATCCCAGCAGAAAACCTCAGCAGAAACACTTCAAACATGCGCCGCCACGCGCC
>JAQWGO010000045.1 GCA_029238175.1 Henriciella sp.
CTTGGTTTGAACGCCCAAATCAACAAGGTGTCCAGATTTGACAGGAAGAACTATTTCTATCCTGATCTGCCGCAAGGCTACCAGATTAGTCAGTTTGAGTTTCCGATTGTCGGCGAAGGCGTGATAGACGTTGATGTCGAGCCATCTCATGGTGACCCAGCATATACTTTCCCAGTTCGTATCGAACGTCTTCACCTTGAACAAGATGCCGGGAAGTCTATTCACGATATGGACCCGAACGCGACCTATGTGGACTTGAACCGGTCAGGCGTCGCCTTGATGGAAATCGTCTCTAAGCCAGATATCCGCACGCCGCTTGAGGCCGCTGCTTACGTCAAAAAGCTAAAGTCCATCGTGGTCGCGCTGGGCACCTGTGATGGTGACATGGAGAAGGGTAACCTTCGCGCCGACGTCAACGTTTCAATTTGCAAGCCCGGGACTTACGAGAAATTCCGCGAAGCGGATGACTTTAGCCACCTCGGGACACGCTGCGAAATCAAGAACATGAACTCATTCCGGTTCATCCAGGCCGCCATCGAATATGAAGCGCGTCGTCAAATCGAGATTATTGAAGCTGGCGGAGACGTTGACCAAGAAACGCGTCTTTATGATCCGGACAAGGGCGAAACGCGTTCTATGCGCTCAAAGGAAGACGCGCACGACTATCGTTACTTCCCAGATCCAGACTTGCTGCCTCTAGAGATCGATGATGCCTATATTGAAGGTATCAAGATAAACCTACCAGAACTTCCTGATCAAAAACGGGCCCGGTTTGAAGCAGATTATGGACTATCGCGTTATGACGCTGGCGTTCTAACTGCAGATGCCGAAGGCGCAGCGTTCTACGAGACTGTCGCTAAGGGGCGAGACCCTAAACTAGCCGCAAACTGGGTAACCCAGGAGCTTTTTGGATATCTAAACAAGTCTGAGATTGAACTCGCAGATTCACCCGTAAACGCGGAACAACTTGGTGGACTTGTTGACTTGATTTCATCCGATGTGATCTCAGGCAAGATCGCCAAAGATGTATTCCAGCGGATGATCGATGGTGAAGGCACCGCTGCGGACATAGTTGAGAAACACGGCCTGAAACAAGTAACAGACACGGGTGCAATTGAAGCAATTGTGGATGATGTGATTGCAGCAAACCCAGAGCAAGCTGCGGCTATCAAAGAGAAGCCAAAAACGATGGGTTGGTTTGTTGGCCAAGTCATGAAAGCTTCAGGTGGCAAAGCGAACCCGCAAGCTGTTAACCAGATTCTACGCGCTAAACTTGGACTTTAAGGAGCTGCAGAGCGCGAACCTTGTTTGACCTTCACAAAACGAAGAAGGTCATTCAACGCGCTGGTGGATAGTTTCGCGGTTGGAGCATTTTCGTCAGCCATGCGGATACTTATGTCGCGGGCGACACTCAGTTTCCAAATGACATCGACCGCATTTCTGGCTGGCATATCGGCAATTTCGTCGGCGCAGCGCTGGACTCTCTCAGATTGTTCAGCGATCTTACTTCGTACAACTGTCGCCATAACCTTATCACCTCGCTCCGCTTCGAGCTTGTTGAGGCGCTCAACTAATCTACTCAACTCAGTTTCTGCCTCAAGCCACTGTTTGGTTTTGGCGCCTAGTAAAGTGGTTTGAGACCGTTCAAACATCTCGACGACCAAGGGCTGCAGCCAAAAATTTGAGCTTGGGTTCAGTGAGAAAGATGAATCGGCATGGGGCATTATTGATCCTGCATTCGTTGCGGACCTGCGTGTATGCTTAACGCGGTATCTTGTCTGTAACGGAGTAGGGGGACAATAACAGTGTTACTGGAACTTATGGCAGTATCAAGCCTGAGCCAATACCGCGAAGAACCGCGCTAATACGGTTGTTAACGCCGAGCTTTGCAAAAACTCGCCTAAGCATTGTATCAACTGTGTTTTCTGAGATGTTGAGACGTTCGGCGATATAGTTATTAGACAAGCCTGCAGCCACGAGTGACAGTACCTCACTCTCTCTTGGACTTAGCCGCTTGATTGGAGTTTCATCGTCGATATGAGCCAATTCAATGTAACGGTTGTGTGTCTGAAGGCATGCAAACTGTAGCTCCATCATATCCGCATCGGAAATGTCTAACTGGTCTTCAAGTGTGCCTAGGCCGAAGTATGCCATCGTCCCTTTCGGGCCAAATACGGGTACCGCGATACCATCCGTAAGACCCGCTGATTTAAGCTCTTCGAGGAACTCTTTCTGTTTCGCGTTGAGGTTAAGTTTCTTATCCACGTCGAACCAGTGAAATGGCCGTGCTTCCCGCCTGGATTGTTCAATCACAGGGTCGATGTCAGCGTAACTCTTCTCAAGATACCGCTTAACCCAGTCTTTCGGAAAATTTTGTCGCACTAAGCCGGTTTCAACTTGGATCGCGCGCAAATTTTCAGCAACGATATGATAGGTACTAACATCCACACCGTAGCTGCCAACGAAGATATCAAACTGCCGGAAGAGGTTCTCTTCAGTTTTGCAATCCTGTGTGGTCTCAATATACGCTTCGAGCGTCTGCATCGCGCCGCCCTCCCTGAAAGGCGGTATACCAGATTATCGGATCGCCTGCCGAATTTTATTCGCGATACTTTCTAATTCGGCAATATCAGCCATCTCACCACTCGCATGGGCTTTTTGCGATATGCCCTCATTCCTTGGAAGAATGTGGAAGTGAAGGTGAAAGACCGTTTGCCCCGCGATTGCACCATTGAATTGTGTAACAACTATACCGTCTGGCGACAGTGCGCGCTCAACAGCGTTAGCGACCTTCTGAACACGCTCCATATAATCCCCAAGCCGTTCGGGTGGCATATCGAGGAAATTACGTGCCTCGACGCCTTTCGGAATGACAAGCGTATGCCCTGAGGTTTGTGGAAAAACATCCATGAACGCCAAAGCGACGTCATCCTCATACACGGTGACGTTGGGCAATTCTCCACGGAGTATCTTTGCGAAAATATTATCGGAGTCATATGGCGCATGCAGTGTCATTATTTTGGCTCGCTGTTTAGCTTCTTTTTGTGCTTAAAAATTCTAATATCAAAATTCCAAAAATTAGAAGAATTAACAAGGCTCCATCGTGCCCACTTGATGGAAGGGCTCCGCCTCCAATTTGGTAACTGAAATGGGCTGGTAAGTCAGATTCCGGCACTCACTCCAATGGGAAGTGTTGAAAAATGGTGATCAGAAGATGACCGCTTACAAACTGAAATACTCCCACCTCCATAGCGATCATGAACCAGATGGCGATGCGCCCATACTTTATTGGCCGTTCGTATTAACCAAACTGCTTAGCTAAGATGGATGGGCCATGAATTTCTGCTTCCATGATAGCATTCTTAGCTTCTTCAAGCTGACACGTTGGTAAAAGTATCTGGACCCCACCTAATGCTTGAGTAGCCCGCCAATCCTGTTGAGCATGATGTCCGTTGGCCAACAGGGGGTTGAAGCCCCGCGCTTCCAGCAATCCTACACAGACCTTCGCTTCAACAATTGTGGCACAGTTTCGGATACAAACGCTACTCAATGATTGGCTTCCGAAATGGTGTCCGCTCTTGCAAATAGGCCACGTCATTTTCGACCGCGGCACGTTCTCTTATGAGATACTCGTCTATCGCCTGTCGTAAGCCTTGATGAGCGATCCAGTGCGCTGAGTAAGTTGTAACGGGTGCATAACCTCTGGCAAGTTTATGCCCGCCTTGCGCACCGGCCTCAACGGTCTTTAGATTGTTCTCAATGGCAAAGTCGATGGCCTGATAATAGCAAGTTTCGAAGTGGAGGAATGGTCGCGGGTCAGAGCAGCCCCAGTAACGTCCATACAAGGTGTTGCCGCCAATTAGGTTCAGCGCGCCCGCAATCGGCGTATCACCATCCATTGCGAGGATAAGAAGAATGTCCTCTGACATTCGCTCCCCGAGCAAAGTGAATGTTTCACGATTGAGATACGGATATCCCCATTTCCGTGACCCCGTATCGATATAGAATTCAAAGAACGCATCCCAGTGATGCGCCTCTATGGCCTCTCCTCGAAGGTGCAGGAATTCCACACCTGTTTGAGCCCTCAAGCGCTCCTTGCGAAGGTTCTTTCGTTTCGAAGAAGACAACACAGATAGAAAATCGTCGAAGCTTGAATAGCCGTCATTTACCCAATGAAATTGCTGGTCTGTCCGTATCAAGAGGCCAAACGCCTCAAGTACGTCCTTTTCAGTTTCAGACACAAAATTGATGTGAAGCGAAGAAAGATCATTCTGTCCAGCGAGTTGAACCGCCCCAGAGATTAGCATTTGCTGCAATTGTTCTTGCTCATGACCTTCTGGAACCAGAAGTCTACGGCCCGTCACTGGTGTGAATGGTACGCCGCAAAGAAGTTTTGGGAAATAGCTTCCACCCGCTCGTTCGTAGGCGTCAGCCCAGCTATGGTCGAACACAAACTCACCTTGGCTATTGGTTTTTGCATACAGTGGCATTGCCGCCTTCAGCACACCACCCGCGCTCTCCACAATTATATGGCAAGGCGTCCAACCAGCCTCGGGAATCGCTGCACCAGATGACTCCATCGCCTCCAAAAATTTCCATGATAGGAATGGGTCAAACACTTCCCCATCAGGGTTGGCGACACGGTTCCAATCCGCCTCTGCGACTTCGCTGAGTGCGCTGACTATGCGAATCTGATCTCGGGGTTGTTTCATACGCCTTACGTATGCCTAGAATTAGGTTTTACGAGCTCTGGATCGAAGCCTTCGAAAATTTGTGCGGGCACGGTGGATTGAAGTGCCATACTCGTTTCAGCATCTTTTACGGTCCAGACACAGAATGGAAGTGACGTTTCGAGCCGCTTTGCGTCGCTGACATGGCACGCGATATAGTTGCAGTGAGGCTCGATAGCTTTTCCTGATAATTCTCTAAACTTATCTGCACCAATGCGTTCAGAAGCATCAATCAGCTGTCCGCGCATTACACTCTGAGGGATTGCGGATACAGCAGCCCAAGAGAAACTCATCGCCGCGGCCGGTTTGTTGTATTGGATCAACTGTTTAGCGACTGTAAGCGCGAATTCTACAGGGTTCGTCAGCCCGTCAATCTTCATCTCACAAAGCAGAGGGGCATCGGTCGGCCAGGCCTCAAGAAGCTCTTGCAAAGTGGGAATGACGCCGCCGCCAACAAGTTCAATACGTATCAACTCTGACGCGGACCGTTCCTCAACTAAACCAAATTCATTCGTCATCCTATCAAGCGTCTTGTCGTGAAAAACGACGGGAACGCCGTCCGCGCTTGGGCGGACATCGAACTCAATACCAAGACCACTCGTCGCCGCAGCGAGAAAAGCCTTCATGCTATTCTCGGGCAGACCATCTTTACTCCAGAGACCGCGATGAGCGTATGCGTAGTCCGATAGTTGAAATTCTTTAGCCAATCTCAAATATCCCATCGAT
>JAQWGO010000033.1 GCA_029238175.1 Henriciella sp.
AGCGCGCGGGTCTGGGACACGGTGAAGTTCGAAACACCAATATATCGTGCTTTCCCATAGGTCACCATGTCGTTCAGGGCACGCGCTGTCTCGGCCATTGGGGCCATCAGGTCAGGGCGATGGATCTGGTAGATATCCACCATATCTGTCTTGAGCCGCCTAAGCGACGAATCCATCGCGCCCATAAGGTAGTCATAGCTGCTATTATAGGGGCGCGGCGGAATTATGCCGCCTTTGGTTGCCAGAACCATACGCTCTCTAAGGGATTTATCGTCCTGTAGAACTTCCCCCAAAACCTGCTCAGCACCGCCAAAATCGCGAGGTTCGCCAAAGCCATAAATATCCGCCGTATCGATAAGGTTTAGACCATGATCCAACGCGGAATTGATTTTTGCCGCAGCTTCGGCTTTCTCACTTTTCGCAAAGCGCCAGCAACCATAAGCGATCACTCCAACTTGAAGCGATGAATTTCCGATTGCGATTTGGCGCATGCTGATTATCCATTGTTTTTGTAGAGTGTTTTCTTAGCCAGTGAGTGTCGTATGTCCAATGACAATAACCGCCGATATGGCCTGATCGGCGCGGGTATGATGGGGCAGGAACATATCAAGTCGCTGGCCTTCGTTGAGGGCGCTGATCTGGTCGCTATAGCAGAACCGAATGACGTCCCTATGAACTGGACGTTCGAAACGTTGAGAAGCTCAAGATTCAAACCCGCACTCTATAGCGATTGGCGAGAAATGGTTGCTAGCGCTGATTTAGACGCGATAATTATCGCGACCCCAAATTTCACTCACCATGAGATATTGGTGGAGCTGATGGGCACCGACCTCGCGATTATGGTTGAAAAGCCGATGTGTACGACTTTGAAGGATGCTAAAGAAATTGCGAAACTTGCCGGAAAGCGCGCTGCGCTGACCCATGTCGGTTTAGAATATCGCTATATGCCACCGGTCGCTAAGTTCATTGAAGACTTGCACTCTGGCAAAGCAGGATCAGCCCGCATGATGACCATTCGGGAGCATCGGTTCCCGTTCTTGAGCAAAATTGGGGATTGGAACCGCTTCAACGAGAAAACAGGTGGCACGTTGGTCGAAAAGTGCTGTCACTTCTTTGACTTGATGCGTTTAGCTTTGAAAGATGAGCCTGTGCGTATTTTTGCGTCTGCGGGCATGGATGTGAACCATCTCGACGAAAGCTATGACGCGCGTCAGCCTGACATTCTTGATAATACGATGGTTATTGTTGACTTTGTAGGTGGCGCGAGGGCGCATTTAGATCTTTGTATGTTTGCCGAAGGCGCAGAGCAGCAAGAAGATATTTCTGTCATTGGTAATGTCGGTAAACTGGAAGTGCAGATACCTTCTGGCACAGTGACGTGGTCGCCGCGCGATCGATCAGGAGCGGTAAAACAACATGTCGGTGTTGATGCGGATGTTCTGGCCGCCGGACATCATCACGGTGCGACTGTGTATCATTTGAGGGACTTTCACGACGCGCTTGTAAATGGCAAACCAGCCCCGGTCTCTGCCTATGACGGTCTGCGATCAGTTGAAATGGGACTGGCTGCGCAGAAGTCAGCCGCATCGGGTAAGGCGGTGTCGCTTTAATGGGGCCGTTCAATAGTCCCCTTGCTTTAGGTAAGCAGCTTTGGAGCGCCGCCATATGGGTGCTTAGCGGCGCAGTTGTTTTCAACGTATTGATCTTTCAGCTTGCAATCTCAATTGCGCCAGAGCTTTTCTACGAAACTGTAGATGTACGAGCTGATAGCTTCTTCTGGGCTGTAAATATCGTCGGGTGCATTGCATCGGGATTGATGCTGTTTGCGATCACCGAATGGAGTAAGTGGATTGGGGCGGGCTATTTCGCGGGTTCGCTGCGCGCTGACAGATCGTGGTTTTGGATCGCTCTTGTCGCAAGTCCGATTGTGTGGATCACGATCACATTTGTGATGTCGGCGATCATGGGCGGTGGCGGCGACTGGGTTTATAGTGATGAGCAAAGCGCTGAATTTGCGTCTTTGAATAATCGAACAATGGCGAGCATATTTTATGCGGTTCTATTGGCACCGTTGTTAGAGGAGGTGCTCTATCGCGGCGTGGGTATGGGGGCGATCCTCTCTAAAGGTGGGCATCCGTTTCTAGCGATTGGTTTAACGAGTGCGGCATTTGCTTCTATCCATCTTCAATACTCACCGGCGGCGATGTTTATCGTGTTTTTAGGCGGTCTATGGTTCGGTGCGTTAAGAGTGTTGAGCGGAAGTGTTGGTGTGCCGATCGTCGGTCATATCTCAATAAATGCTGTTCTGATCCTGCTGCAATCATAGATTCCCCCAACGTGAGGGCTTGTCCGAACTCTACGCGCAGGCCATGTCACCGCGATGAGCGATGATCTAACCAAAGAACAAATCTATGATGTGCCGAAAGGTTATCAGCCTTTGCCGTGGCACCGCGGCTTCGGGCGCCAAGTCGGGCCTTTGTTCGAAAAGCGTGATGAAACAGGCATGACCCGGGCGTTTCGCGTAGGCGAGCATCATACGAACGGCATGATGAATGCGCATGGCGGGATGATGATGACCTTTGCTGATATGGCTTGGGGCGGGGCGGTTGAGCAGAATGATGACACGTGGTGGGTTACGATCCGCTTGGTCTGTGACTTCCTATCCGGCGCAAACCACGGGTCGTGGATCGAAGGGCGGGGCGAAGTTTTGTCAGTTGTAGATGGCATTCACACTGTTGAAGGCCGAATCTGGTCCGGCGATAAAACACTGATGACCGGGACCGGCATCTTTAAAGTAATAGAAAAGCGGGTCTAATGGCTGACGATCAAAAACCAGTAAATCCTAACGATCTAGCTGTGTTAGTCCCGTATCGCGGCGAAAAACCGAGCGCGCCAGAATGGTTTGATCGCGCAGTTGAGACGCCTTACGAGACGCATTTCGTTGAGGTTGATGGCGCGAAGGTCCGTTACCAGCGCTGGGGCGAAACTGATAAACCGGGCCTATTACTGGTGCACGGTAACGGCGCGCACGCACACTGGTATGACTTCATCGCACCTTATTTTGCTGAGGAATATTGCGTTGTAGCGATGACGTTTGGCGGTATGGGCGACAGCGAATGGCGTGAGAGTTACGCCGTCGATACGTTCAGCGCCGAGCAACTCGCCGTCTGTGAGGATGCCGGATTGTTCAAGAATGACCGGAAGCCGGTGATCGTGTCGCACTCGTTTGGCGGCTTTATTACAATGAACACGGGCTCGAAGTTCGGAGACAGGTTCGACGGTGTGATGATCGTGGATTCCCCCGTCCGCCCGCCCGATGATGATTGGGACGGCCCACCCAGCCGGGGACGCGGAAATCGCACGTATGCTGATCTGACTTCCGCGTTGGCAAGGTTCAGATTGGCACCGCCTCAACCCTGTGAGAACCACTATATCGTGGATTATATTGCTCGCCACAGCTTGAAAGAAGTTCCTGTTAGCGAAGGCGTAACAGGGTGGACGTGGAAGTTTGATGCGTCAATCTGGAAGCGTTTTGAAGCGATGACGCGGCCGGTTGAGATGTACAAAGGCATAACGTGTCGTTTGGCCGTCATGCGGGGTGAGCAGTCAGTATTGCTGCATGAAAAGACCTGGAAATATATGCACACTTTGCGCGATGATGTGACCATGATCTCCATCCCAGAGGCACAGCACCACGTCATGCTGGATCAGCCGCTAGCCTTTATCGCTGCCGTTCGAACCCAATTGGAAGCTTGGCAGTACTAATATGCATTGCGTTTCAATCATGCGCAGCTTAAGCGCGCGCCATGCTTGAGATCATTGCAGAAAACCCGGACCAGCATGCAGACGCCATCGAGGCGCTTTACGATAAGACATTCGGGCCCGGTCACTTCGCTAAAACCGCAGAACGCCTTCGCGAAACGAGTGCCTCCCTTCCTGAAATAAACCGGGTGGCGGTTCGCGATGGGCAGCTCGTCGGTGCTTGCCGCGTTTGGCCAATAACGGTTGGTGATGGCAGTGTCAGCGCGCTATTCATTGGACCTGTCGCAATCGATCCAGATTTTCAGGGGCAGCGCCTTGGCCTGTCCGTGACCGGTGAAGCATTGGAAGCGGCGACAAAAGCAGGTTGGGATGCTGCTATTATTATTGGATCCTCAACATATTTTGGTGAACTTGGTTTTGAAGCTGTCGCTAAGGACCGTTTTCAGTTTCCCGGACCGCAAGATATGTCTCGTGTGATGGTACGAGATCTGGCTGGAAGTGCGGCAGACCTAAGCGGCTATATTACTGCCCCTCGCGCCGCCATGCCCAGAGCAACGCACTAAGCGCGAGTAATACAGCCAGAATACCTGGCAAAAGCGGCAAGCTGGTCGAGCTTCTGACGGCATATGCGCCGCGTTCTCTAAGGCCGAGCCAGTTGCCGCCGCTTGCGTCTGAACGGCGACCGACCATCCGTATATCAGGAATACTGCCTGTGCTTTCGAGTGTGAACGTTCCGCCGCCTGTTGCGTCCACGAGAGGGCGGATCACGTCGCCTGTCGCTTCAAGGGCTGCAAACTCTCTTGGATTGGCGGGCCCGTTGAGCGCGACGGCCTCCATTCCCCCAGATTGGGCGCGGTAGAGGCCAAGCTGATCAACGGGAACTTCAGCGCTATAACTGCCTGGGCCTTCCAAGCGCCAATCTGGTTCTAGAAAACTACCGCCAGGAGTTTCGATGATGAGAGGGGCTGCACGGTCGGCGAGCGTGCGAAGGTTTGCGCGAACAGTATCACCTTGTGCAATGAGTTGTAGTTGCCTCTCATCAAGCTCAGGCTCTTTCATCAGCCAGTGAACGGAGCGTCTAATCAAGTCTGCAAATGGACCACCATCATCATAGCCACGTGCCCATAGCCAGATTTGGTCTGATAGGAGTTGGGCCACCCGGCCTTCACCAACGCGGTCGACGGCAAACAGAGGTGCGCCCTCGGGGGTGCGCATGAGGACGTCACCTGTATCGGCGCGGGCCTGGACATAGCGAAGCCACTTGCCCCATTCTTGTCCGACCATGTCTTCAGTAATCGTGTGACGCTCGCCTTCCCGTGAAAGCTGTGGGACAACTTCGCCAACAATGATCTCACCCGTTGGAAGGGCCGGTAGAATGCCAGCAAGCGGCGTGCGCGCTAGACTGGCTGGACCGGCAAAGCTCTCGCCAGCGACGACGAGCAGAGCGCCGCCTTCATCAACATATCGGGCCACATCAGCCAGGTAGGCCATGGTAATCACGCCTCGGCGCTCATACTGGTCGAAGATAACCAGATCGAAGCCATCGAGTTTGTCTTCGAAGAGCTCTTCTGTTGGAAATGCGATCAACGCCATTTCTTCAAGTGGAGTTATGTCCTGCTTGTAGGGTGGGCGCAAAATGGTGAAATGGACCAGATCGACTGATGGATCAGACTTGAGTAGATCACGCCAAACGCGGCCAGAAGCATTTGGTCGGCCAGTCACAAGTAAAACACGAAGCCCATCGCGAACGCCAGACAGTGTGGAAGCGGTTCGGTTATTCGCAAGGGTGAGTTCTTGCCGACCAGCAGGTGTTTCAAACACGACGATATTGTCGCCGCGCCGTTCAACTTCAATCGCGATGGGCGTATCTTCGCCCGCCTCAACAAATGTCGTTTCTTCGCGTCCGCCATTGATTGCGTAGCTGACGGCGATACGACCGCCTTCGGGATCATCAACCCGAATAGTAAATTCGGCTTCGTCACCAACAATGTCAAAATTAGGAGCCTGTACGAGGGTTATGCGGCGGTCGCCTGCCTCTGGGTCGCCCGTAATGAGGCCGTGGAAGGGGCCGAGCTCAGTGATGCGAGAAAAGTCGGTTGGAATATCGTGAACTTGGCCGTCTGTGATCATAATCGCGCCTGCGACACGGTCTCTTGGAACATCCGCCATGAGACCTTCGAGGGCGCCGATGAGACGCGTGCCGTCGCCCTGCGTTTCGACTTCTACGGTTCTAAGGTCGATAGATGGGTCGGCTTCCAACTCTGCACGGATCGACTGATATGCTTCGTCGGCAATGGTCCGGCGTTCGCCAAACTCCATACTGTCGGATCGATCTAGTACGAGCGCAGCCACCGATGGCAAAGGTTCACGTTCCTCTTCGACAAACGATGGATTGGATAGCGCCAGTAAACCGACAGTAAGCCCCAGCCCTCTTGCCAGCCAAGCTTTACCGCGCATGAAGGCGTATATCAGGAAAGCGACGCTACAGGCTACTAGTAAAGCCCAAAACCAAGGCCAACTCAAAAGCGGATCGAACAAAAGTCTGGACGCCTCAATCATGGAATGACGCCCTCATTGGTTTCAAAATCGCCCACGCCGTCGTCTTCACCTAAACGTTCTAAGAGAGCCGGAATATGAACCTGATCTTCTTTGTAATTTCCAGTAAGAACATAAATAACAAGGTTCACGCCGAAACGGGTCGCCATTTCTCGTTGTTGATCGCCGCCATCTACTGAATAGATGGGGCGTCCGCGCTCATCAATCGCCCATGCTGCCATGTAATCTGCGTCACCCACAAACAGGCGACTGACGCCATCGCCGCGCCGTTCTTCACGATTGGCAGCGCCTGTCGCTTCAATCCAAAGATTGCGCCCACT